>JASHVC010000632.1 GCA_030039655.1 Xanthobacteraceae bacterium
CCATGGCAATTGCCCCGGTGTCGCTAAGCACGACTGTCACTTTATCCGGCGTAACGCCCCATGCATCCGCCGCGACCTGAGCAAATATTGTTTGGTGTCCCTGACCCTGAGCGCAGGCCCCGGTCGCAACATAGATCGCGCCCGAAGGATCGATGCGTACGGTCGCGCCCTCAAACGGCCCCGCACCGGTGCCTTCAACGTAGCAGCCCAGGCCCAATCCAACAAAGCGGCCCTGTCGCCACGCTTCCGCTTGTTCATGCCGGATAGCGGCGAGCCCGCCGAGGGCATCGAGCGCTTGTTTCAACGCCGCCGGATAATCGCCGCTGTCATATACGATCGGGACGCCGTCGCGATATGACAATCCGACCGCATAAGGGATTTCTTGGGTCGGGATCATGTTACGAAGCCGCACTTCGACGGGATCGAGATCGGTCGCCCGCGCAATAAGGTCGATGAGGCGCTCAATCACAAATGCGGCTTCGGGTCGACCTGCGCCGCGATATGGCGCGTTTGGGGTCTTGTTGGTAGTGACGATAGTGATCGAGGATTCGTAGTTCGGCACGTGATACGGGCCGAGCAGATGTACCGCGGTGTTGACCGGTGTCCCTATGCCGACAGGCATGTAGGCGCCCGAATCCTTGAGCACGCGATCCCGTACCGCAAGGATGCGACCTTCAGCGTCGAATGCGATCTCCGCTTCATGACGATCATCCCGGGCGTGAGCAGAATTAACAATGTGCTCATGGCGATCCTCGATCCAGCGCACCGGCCTGGCCAGCCTGCGGGCTATAAAAGGTATGAGTACGTCCTCGGGATAAACGTGGCCCTTGACGCCGAATCCGCCGCCGACCTCGGGCGCGATGCAGCGCACACGCGACTCCGGCAAACCGAGCCGCGACGCGACCTCCCGCCGGACCCAATGCACAACCTGTGTTGACGACCACACAGTCATCGCATCGTTGCCGGCGTCATAAAGCGCGACAACGCCGCGGCACTCGATGGGCATCGCCGAATAGCGGTGATTGTCAAAGATGTGCCTGAGGGTGCGCGCGCCGGAAGCAAAGACGCCGGCTGCGTCGCCTTTGCGCATGCGCAGCCGGGCGATGACATTGCTCGAAAGCGCGTCATGCACGCGCGGCGACGCCGGATCGAGCGCCTCGTCTATGCTCGCCACCGTCGGCAAGGGCTCCAACTCAACTTCGACCAGCGCTGCGGCGTCCTCGGCCAGATAGCGGTTCTCAGCGACCACCGCGGCGATCGGCTCGCCGACATGACGGACCTTGCCGCTCGCCAAGATCGGCTGATCGGGAATATTGGTCTCGTGCTCTACCGCGTCGCGCCAGGCCTTGGGTGGCCGGTTCTGCATGCCGGGAATGGGAAACAGATCGGGCGCGATGTCGGCAGCGCTGAGGATGGCTACGACGCCTCGCGATGAAAACGCATGGGCGCTTCGGATCGCGCGGATGCGGGCATGCGCCACGTCACTGCGCACGAAAGCAACATGGAGCATGTCAGGAAATTGTATATCTGCAATGTAGCGTCCACCGCCGAGCAGGAGCCGCCGATCCTCGCGCCTTGGGGCCGAATGGCCGACATAACGCGGCGCTGTTTTTTCCATCGATCTCTCACCGTCCCGCCAAAGCACCGCAGTGCGAGCGATGCAGTGCGGACGATGCTGCAAGCGCCGACGCTGTCCCGTGGTCGCCTTGCGATGGCGTGCCGTTATCCTTTATCATCGTGGCTGCCGAGCCGCCAAGCGCGACATCAAGCACGACATCCCGTAAGAGTCGCTGTGAAGCCCGCCAAATTTGCTTATTACGCCCCCACTACGCTCGAAGCGGCGATTGCGTTGCTGCAAGACTACAACGGCGATGCGCGACTCCTCGCGGGCGGTCAGAGCCTGCTGCCGATGATGAACTTCCGTCTCATCACGCCGGCAGCGCTTGTCGATCTCAACCGCATTTCCGACCTTGCTTATATACGTGCCGACAACGGCCTGGTGCGTATTGGCGCGATGACGCGCCATCGTGCGGTTGAATTCTCGCCGGTCGTCGCCGAGCGGCTGCCATTGCTCGCGGAGACGATAAGGCTAGTGGCCCATCTGCCGATCCGCTCGCGCGGTACGATGGGCGGCTCGCTCGCGCTTGCCGACCCTGCGGCCGAACTGCCGATGCTCCTGCAGGCGCTCGAAGGCGAGGTGGTCGCGCGTGGACCCAAGGGCGAGCGCGTCATCAAGGCTGCCGATCTATTCCAAGGACTTATGACTACAAGCCTCGCGGCTGATGAAATCCTCAGTGAGGTGCGGCTGCCTGTGCCTTCGCAGAACGCCGGATTTGCGGTCGAAGAGTTTGCGCGCAGGCGCGGCGACTTCGCCGTCGCCGCGGTCACCGTCGTAATCGAGCGCGCCGGCGAGCGGTGCAGCAAGGCGCGACTGGCGACCGCGGGCATCGGCCCGATGTCGATCCGCCTCACCGCAGCCGAAGCGGTTCTTGAGCGTGGTGCTCTCGATGATGAAACGCTCGATGAGGCAGCCGCCAAAGCCGCCGAGGAGGTGTCACCACAGACCGACCAGCATGCTACGGCCGATTATCGCCGGCATCTCACCCGCATCCTGACGGCCCGTGCGCTGCGCCGCGCTCGCGCGGTCCATTGAAGAAACGCCATGCCGGAAGAGGTCACAATCCAACTGACTGTCAACGGCGTGCGCCGGGAAGGGCGATGCGAACCGCGCAAGCTATTGGCCGATTTTTTGCGCGAGGATCTTGGGCTTACGGGTACGCATGTCGGTTGCGAGCACGGCGTATGCGGAGCCTGCACCATCCACTTCAATGGCGAGGCGGCGCGTTCCTGCATAATGCTGGCGGTTCAGGCCGACGGCGCCGAGCTGCACACCATCGAAGGTCTCGCCAAGAACGGCCATTTTCATCCTCTGCAGCAGGCGTTCCACGAGCATCACGGCCTTCAATGCGGCTTCTGTACGCCCGGCATGCTTATGGTTGCGCTCGACTTTCTGCGGCTCAATCCGCAGCCGACCGAACCGGAGATACGTGAAGCGATCTCGGCGGTGCTGTGCCGCTGCACAGGCTATCGCGACATAGTCCGATCGATCGCCGCGGCGGCGCAAGCAATGCGTAAAGAAGGCGGGGGGACGCCCGAGTGAACGACCGCGCCAATGTGCTTGAGAGAAAGCCGTACATCGGAACCGCAATGCTGCGGCGCGAGGATCGCCGTCTGCTACTCGGCCAAGGGCAATATGTCGGCGATCTAGTGTTGCCGCGCATGGTGCATGCGGTATTTGTGCGCAGCCCCGTTGCGCATGCACGCATTCGCTCAGTCGATCTTGCACGCGCCGCCGCCGCCCCTGGAGTGGTGTACGTGCTGAGTGGGATAGAGTTGGCGCGGCTGCTGCCGGCGGTGCCCGACCATCAGGTGTCGCTGCCGAAGAAGTGGCGCAATGTCGTCAAGCATCGCATCCTTAACCCGCAACAAGCTTTGCTTGCCGGCGACAAGGTGCGGCACGTCGGCGAGGCTTTCGCGGTCATCATAGCGGAGAGCCGCTATGCCGCCGAAGACGCGGCGGCACTGGTGGAGGCCGATTTTGAACCGTTGCCTGCGGTAGTCGATCCGGAGGAGGCTCTCAGGGCCGGCTCGCCGCTCGTGCATGAACAGTTCGGTACCAATCTTATTGCCGAACTGTCCGCGGCGAAGGGCGATGCCGAAGGCGCGCTGCGCGCCGCACCACACCGCCTGCAGCGCCGCTTTCATCATCATCGCTACGCAGCACTCCCAATCGAATGCCGCGGGGTGGTCAGTGAATACGATGTACGCACGCAGTCGCTGACGATCTGGTCGTCGACGCAAGTGGTGCATTGGGTGCGGCGCGAAGTGGCGGCGACGCTGGGCATGACCGAGGCGCGCGTGCGCTGCGTCGCACCGGACGTCGGCGGCGGCTTCGGCATCAAGGGCCACGTTTATCCCGAGGATCTGCTGATCCCGTTCGTAGCGCGAAAGATCGGCCGGCCGGTCAAATGGATTGAGGATCGCCACGAACACCTTATGTGCTCCTGCCACTCGCGCGATCAAATTCACGACGTGGCAATCGGCTTCGACGACGACGGCCGTATTCTCGCTTACCGCGACCGGTTCTTGGCAGATATCGGCGCGTTCAATCCGATCGGCAGCGGGGTCATGTACAACACCATCGCGCACCTCGCCGGCCCCTATCGCATCGATAATTTCTTTGCTGAGGCCAAGGTCGTCACCACAAATAAGGTGCCAAATGCGCCCTATCGCGGCGCCGGGCGACCTGAGGCGGCGCTGGCGACAGAGCGGGCGATGGACCTTATTGCCGGCGCGCTCGGCGTTGAGCCCGCCGAGGTGCGGCGCCGGAACATGATCCGCCCCGATGAGATGCCTTACAATCTCGGCATCGTTTATCGTGACGGCGAGCCTATCGTCTATGACGGCGGCGATTATCCGGCTGCGCTCGATAAGGCATTGGCCGCGGTCGGCGGCCTCGACAATTTTCGGCGGCAACAGAAAGCCGCACGCGCGCAAGGTCGCTATCTCGGTCTCGGTCTCGGCTGCTACACCGAGGGGACCGGCGCGGGGCCTTTCGAGGGTGCACGCGTCCGCATCGAGCCCTCAGGTAAGATCTATGTTGCGGGCGGGGCCTGCCCGCAGGGACAGGGCATGGAAACGATTTTCGCTCAGGTTATCGCTGACGCTTGGCAAGTCGATCCTGACGATGTCGTCATCACGCTCGCAGATACCGCCGCCATTCCCATCGGGTTTGGCACGGTGGCGAGCCGCAGTACCGTGACTTTGTCGGCGGCGATCCACCATGCCAGCGAGCGCCTCCGCGAAAAAGCCTTCTCCATTGCCGCCAACATCATGGAATGTGCGCCGCAGGACCTCGAGTTGCGCAACGGCAAGATTGGGGTGATCGGCGTCCCCAATTTGGAAGTCTCCCTCGGTCGGGTAGCGCGCGCGGCAGCGCCTGGCTGGGATCACGGCCGGCCCGCCGGCGTCGATGCCGGACTCGAGGAGACTTACTATTGGGAGCCGCCGACCGTCACCTGGTCGTACGCGGTGCACGCGGTGATCGCCGAGGTCGATACCGGAACCGGAGGAGTGCGGCTCGACCGCTATGCGGTCGCCCACGATTGCGGCGTGGTTATCAATCCAATGCTGGTGGAAGGCCAGATCATCGGTGGGACTGTGCAGGGCGTGGGCGGCGGATTGTTCGAGCGTTTCGCCTATGACGACGACGGCCAGCTCCTGACCGGATCGCTCATGGATTATCTGGCGCCGACCGCGAGCGACGTACCGGACATCGCGCTCGTGCACTTGCGTTCGCCATCACCACTGAACCCGCTCGGCGTAAAGGGCCTCGGCGAAGGAGGAGCAATTGCGCCGCCGGTGGCGATCGCCAACGCGGTTTGTGACGCGCTCGCTTCCTTCGGCGCCGAGTTCAACAGCACTCCAGTTTCGCCTGAGCAGGTCGTCAACATCGTGCAACGACGCGCCATGCGCCGTTAACATCCGGAGTGATGCCATGAGCCAAACCAAAACGCGCGACAAGGTGGACCCAGCCGTCGTTGGGATGCCGCTGGAGACCATCCTGAAGAAATACGTCGCCCGCTTCGGCGAGCGCCGACCGGATTGGCATGCCTTCGCGGACGCTGCGGTCGATGGGTGGCGGCGGGCGCAGCATCGTTTCATCGGCAACACCAGCGGCAAGCCTGATGAAAATTTCATTCCCGCGGGCAATTTTACGCTTTCCGTGATGGCGGTTCCGCCGGGCCAAGGAAACGCGGCTCACACACACGAAGTCGAGGAAGTCTTCTTTGTACTGAGAGGCCATCTGACGGTCTTTGTTGAGGATGAGAGCGGGCGTCGTCTCGAGACGGTGCTGGGGCCATGGGATTGCGTGTCGTGCCCGGCAGGCGTCATCCATGGTTATCAGAACAATACCGTGGAAATGGTCTATCTCAACGTCATGGTTGGAAAAGGCAAGCCTGACCTCATGGGCTATACCGACCCCGAATTGTTCAAACGGCGTGCCGAGCACATTGACGCCGCCGTGCAGAAAAAAGGCGGCTGAATCGTGACGCCACAAAGGTCTAAAACGGAGCGCACCTCGATCCGAAGGAAAGAGACCAGAAAGTCCACAAAACAGATAAAGCCAACGGTGGCTTCCGGATGAAGGCGCGGATCTATCCGGCGACGCCCTGCGCTGCATTCGGGAAGCGAGTTACTTCGCCGTCTCGCTGCGGCGGCATGACCTCGCGGACAAACAAACCGATAGAGTGAAGGCATTCATCGAGCGTGAGGTCGCCGAAAACGAACGAGCGTTATCGGTCGCTCCAATTTCGGTCGGACTTTCGGTTAAGGATGGGCACATATGGTTTACCGGCAAATGCATCTCGGCGTGTATGCAGTTGGAACGGGAAACCACATCGCCGGCTGGCGCCATCCCGGCGCGACGGCGAGCGGCGAGGATTTCGAGGCCTTCAAGACCATCGCGGCCTCCGCCGAGCGCGGCAAGCTCGATTTCGTCTTCGTCGGTGACAGTCTCGCGTTTCTGGTCGAGGGGCATCCCGGCCAGATGGTGCGCTTCGAGCCGACCACGCTTCTTTCGGCGCTTGCGAGCGTCACCTCGCGCATCGGCCTCGTCGGCACGGCGTCGACCAGCTATTCCGAGCCCTACACCATCGCCCGGCAATTTTCTTCGCTCGATCATCTCAGCGGCGGGCGTGCCGGCTGGAATGTCGTCACCACGACGTTGATCGAAGCGGCGCAGAATTATGGCCACGAGGACCTGCCCGAGCACGATCTTCGCTACGAGATCGCCACCGAATTCGTCGACGTCGTGCAAGGCCTGTGGGACACCTGGGAAGACGGCGCCCGCATCCTGAACAAGCAAACCGGCCAGTACTACGACCCCAGCAAGGTCCATGTGCTC
>JASHVC010000633.1 GCA_030039655.1 Xanthobacteraceae bacterium
GTCGGGGTTGGCGGCTTCGCCGAGACGCGGGCGGCGCTGGACTTCGGCAATTCCGGCACCGGTTGCAGGCTAGTCCTTGGCGCGGTCGGCGGCTGCTCCATCACCGCCACGTTCGACGGCGACGCGTCGTTGCGCACGCGGCCCATGCGGCGCGTGCTTGATCCGTTGGAGCGGATCGGTGCGCGCACACTCAACTCGGCGGACGGCCGCTTGCCACTGACCATTGCGGGCGCGCGCGACCCGATCCCGATCGTATTCGAGCCGCCGGTGGCGTCGGCGCAGCTCAAATCTGCGGCGCTGCTGGCGGGGCTCGCGGCACCGGGCGAAACCACCATCATCGAACGCGAGGCAACGCGGGACCACACCGAGAAGATGCTCGCCCATTTCGGCGCGGAGGTGCGCGTTGTGCCGGAAGGGGGGAACGGCCGCCGCATTACGCTGCGTGGTCAGCCGGAACTGGTTCCGGCGCCGATCATCGTTCCCGCCGATCCATCTTCGGCGGCTTTTCCGTTGATTGCGGCGCTGATCACGCCGGGCTCGGAAGTCATGCTCTCCGGCGTCATGATGAATCCGCTCCGCACTGGGCTCCTGACCACGCTTGGCGAGATGGGCGCGTCGATCGAATATTTGGAGCGACACAACGAGGGCGGCGAGGAGGTCGCCGACCTTCTGGTGCGCGGCTCGTCGCTGCGCGGAGTCGAGGTTCCGGCCGCGCGCGCCCCGTCGATGATCGACGAATATCCGGTGTTGGCTGTGGCGGCGTCCTTTGCGGAAGGCACCACTGTGATGCGCGGCTTGAAGGAGCTGCGCGTCAAGGAGTCCGATCGCCTCGCGGCCACCGCCGCGCTGCTGCGCGGCAATGGGGTTGATGTGGCGATCGAGGGCGACGATCTCATCGTGCAGGGCAGCGGACGCGCGCCCGGCGGCGGACTGGTCACCACCGACATGGATCACCGCATCGCCATGTCGGCCCTCGTCATGGGCTTGGCGAGCGAGAAGCCGGTGCAGATCGACGATGCCAGCTTCATCGCTACGAGCTTTCCGGGTTTCGTGGAGCTGATGCGTTCGCTGGGAGCGGAGTTGGGATGAACACTCTTGCGTCTCCTGGATGCCGGGCGGCAAAAGCGCGTAACCACGCCTATGGCGCCGCACCGCATCCCGGAAAACGGGCCTAACGAATGATCATCGCCATCGACGGACCGGCGGCTTCGGGCAAGGGCACGATCGCCAGGCAGATCGCGTCGGTGTATGGGCTGCATCATCTCGACACCGGGCTCCTGTACCGCGCGGTGGCGAAGGTGGTGCTCGATGCCGGGCATTCACCTGACGATGTGGGGGAGGCGATCGCGGCGGCGGTTGCGCTCGATCCAAGGCAATTCGACGAAAACGCCTTGAAGGCGAAGGCCATCACCGAGGCGTCATCGGTGGTGGCGGCGATCCCGCAGGTGCGCGAGGCGCTCATCAACTACCAGCGCGCCTTCGCCACCAAACCGCCGGGCGCCGTGCTCGACGGCCGCGATATCGGCACGGTGATCGCCCCGGGCGCCGACGTAAAACTGTTCGTAACCGCCACGCCGGAAGTGCGCGCCAAGCGCCGCACGCTCGAATTGCGTCGGCGCGGCGAGGACACTGGCGAGCAAGAAGTTCTCGACGACCTGCTGCGCCGTGACGAGCGCGATGCCAAGCGAACCACCGCCCCGCTTTCGCAGGCGCCCGACGCACACTTGCTCGATACTACGACTCTAAGCGTGGACGCTGCGTTCCGTGCGGCCATCAGAATCATCGAAGACGTGCGAGGCAGGCGCAAGCGCGGCTGAGCGGGCCAGGAAGGCGACTATGGCAAGTCAACGCGATTATTACTTTCCCAACACCGAGCAGCTCGGCGCCGATGAAATGCGCATCATCGCGCTCGGCACCGGCCGCCCATTCGTGCGCCGCGGCCAGGCCAATTGCTCCTGGCTGATCGAGCTCGGCAACGGCGATAAATTCATTTTTGATTTTGGCTCCGGCTCGCAGGCCAATTTCACCGCGCTGGAAATCCCGCACCAGGACATCACCGCTTATTTCGCCACCCATCTGCATGCGGATCACGTCGGCGATTTCGCACAGGTGTGGATCGGCAGCTGGGCCGGCGGCCGCGTCAAACCGCTGGTGCTCTACGGCCCATCAGGTCCCGAATCGAAATACGGAACCGAGCATTTCGCGCGAAAACAAATGGAATCGCTTTGCTGGGATACCGATACGCGGCTTGGGCTGTTGCCCGATGCCGGCGCGGAGGTCGAGGTCCACGAATTCGATTTTCGGCAGACCGGCGTGGTCTATGATCGAAATGGCGTCGTCATCAAAAGCTTTCCGGCCATTCATATCTACGACGGACCGGTTAGCTACCGGCTGGAGTGGAACGGACTCTGTTTCGTCTTCTCCGGCGATACCACGCCCAGCCGGTTCTTTGTCGATAACGCCCAAGGCGCCGATCTGTTGATCCATGAATGTTTCAATACGGTTCAACAGCTCATCGAGCGTTCAGGCTATCCGGAAAAGAGCGCCGTCGGCATCGGAACGATGGCACACACCGCGCCGGAGGAATGCGGCAAGGTGCTGAGCCTGGTGAAGCCCCGGCAGGCGGTGGTGTTTCACTTCTTCAACGATTTCGACACCGCACCCGATATCGAGCGTGATATCCGCAAGCACTATAAGGGGTCGCTGGCGCTTGCACAGGACCTCATGGTGTTCAACGTCTCGCGGGAAACTATTCGCACGCGGCTTGCCATCACCCCGACGCTGGTCTGGCCCAACAAGGAACGTCACGACGAGTTTCGTGCGGCGCCGCGCAAGCGGCGACCGACGATGTCGCGCTGGCTTGCCGATCAGCAGTTGTTTCCGAAATTCTAGAGCGGAGAGCGCGAAGGAAGGTGACGATGCGCGCAATGACACGCCGCACGGTGTTGACCACGGCTATGCTCGCGCCTCTTACCGCAGTTGGTGCGCGCGCCGACGTCTATCCGGATCGGCCAATCCGCGTTGTGAGCCCGTATGCGGCCGGTGGCGTCGGCGAGAACATTATGCATTTGCTGGCGGCCGACATGGAGCCGCGTCTTGGTCAAAAGCTTGTCCTTGAGGCAAAGCCGGGCGCTT
>JASHVC010000634.1 GCA_030039655.1 Xanthobacteraceae bacterium
TCAGTGCCGCGATAGGCAAGCTCGAAGCCATTAGTGATCGCACGCACATGCATGGCGACCGGTGCGTTATCTATGGAGCCGGACCAGACCGGCATGCCGGGCGCAAAGTTGGAGCGCAGCACGTGTCGGGCACCATCCTCGAAGGTTACCGCCACGGCCTCACCTTCGTGTTCGACATCCGCGCGCAGTTCCTCGCCCCCAAGCCATATGGCGCGGCGGCGCTCGCGCGTGAGCGCGGTGTTCAATTGCCCAGAGATACGGCGCTTGCGTTCGCCCTGGATGTGGTCGATGGCGGCGGCGACCGCAGCGATCCTGCGCGCCACGCCCTCGGGAGGCGCCGTGCGCTCGAAGCCGCGGGGAAACTCTTCGGCGATGAAGCCCGTGCTCAATTGCCCGGCGCGCCACCGCGGGTGCTGCATGATGGCAGCGAGAAACGGGATGTTGTGGCGAATGCCCTCGATGGTGAAGGCATCCAGCGCGTCAGCCTGGGCGTCGATTGCCTGGCCGCGGGTCTTGGCGTGCGTGACCAGCTTCGCGATCATCGGATCGTAGTAGAGCGAGATTTCGCCGCCCTCGGTGACGCCGGTGTCGTTGCGCACGGTGATGCCGTCGTGCACGCCCTCCGCGGGCGGCCGATAGCGCACGAGCCGCCCGATTGAGGGGGCGAAATTCCGATAAGGGTCTTCGGCGTAGACCCGACTCTCCACCGCCCAGCCGTTGAGTTTCACGTCACCTTGTTTGAGCCCAAGCGGCTCGCCGGCGGCGACGCGGATCATCTGTTCGACGAGATCGATGCCGGTGACGAGCTCAGTCACCGGATGCTCGACCTGCAGGCGCGTGTTCATCTCCAGGAAGAAGAAGCTTCGGTCCTGCCCGGCCACGAACTCGACAGTGCCGGCGCTGTCGTAGCCAACCGCCTTCGCCAGCGCGACCGCCTGTTCGCCCATTTTTGCTCGCGTCGCTTCATCGAGAAGCGGACTGGGCGATTCCTCGATGACTTTCTGGTTGCGGCGCTGGATCGAACATTCACGTTCGCCAAGATAGATGACGTTGCCGTGCTTGTCGCCCAGGACCTGGATTTCGACGTGCCGGGGATCGGTAATGAATTTCTCGATGAAAACGCGGTCGTCGCCGAAACTCGATTTCGCCTCGGAGCGCGCGCGGGCAAATCCTTCCGTCACCTCGGCCTTGCTGAAGGCGACGCGCATGCCTTTGCCGCCGCCGCCGGCCGAAGCCTTGATCATCACCGGGTAGCCGATCTGCCCGGCGATAGCGATCGCCTGCTCGGGGTCCTCGATCACGCCGAGGTGGCCGGGCACGGTCGAAACTTTGGCGCGCGCGGCTGCTTTCTTTGATTCAATCTTATCGCCCATGGCGGCGATCGCCGCGGGGTTGGGGCCGATAAAAACGATGCCGGCGTTGGCCAGCGCCTCGGCGAACGCCGCGCGCTCGGAAAGAAAGCCGTAGCCGGGATGCACGGCTTCGGCGCCGCTCGCCTTGCAGGCGGCGACGATGTTCTCGATCACAAGGTAACTCTGAGCCGCGGGCGGCGGACCGATCAGGACCGCTTCGTCGGCCATCTCCACGTGAAGCGCGTCGCGATCGGCTTCGGAATAAACCGCGACGGTGGCGATCCCCATCCGCCGCGCCGTCTTGATGATCCGGCAGGCGATCTCGCCACGATTGGCAATCAGGATTCGCTTGAACATGTTTCGGTGGTGAACCGCTCGGCCCCGGCCCAGCCGCTTTGCGGTGCCCTTGTGTAAATGTCAAATGCGGGGTGTGTGCCTCGGCTTCAGTCCACGTGGATATCAGCCTGCTCGATGATTGCGCGATAGCCGGAGAGCTCGTGCTTGATACGGGCATCGAGTTCGGCCGCGCTTGATGGAATGGTTACGACGCCGCCTGCGGCGAACCGCTCTTTCACGTCGGGCATGGCGAGAATTTTGACAACTTCGGCACCGAGCTTATCGATGATCGGTTGCGGCGTCGCTTTAGGAGCGAGGAGCGCGGTCCAGTTCGACGCGTTCACACCCCTGACACCCTGCTCCTGCAGTGTCGGCCATTGCGGATCGAGGGCCGAGCGCTTGGCCATAGTGACCGCCAGCACGCGAATCTTGCCGGCCTGTACGCCTGGGGCGACCGAGGAGCTCGCCAGAATACCAACCGGGATGTCACCTGCCATGAGCGCTTGCGCGGCGGGCGCGCCGCCCTTGTAGGGCACATGCACGAACTTGGTACCGGTGTTGAGCGCCATCCATTCCAGCACGATCTGATTGATGCTGCCGTAGCCGGGCGTGCAAACGCTGATCTCGTTTGGCTTAGCTTTGGCGGCAGCAATCACGTCGGCGACGGTCTTGTACGGCGTATCGATGTTGACCGCGAGCACAAGCGGCGCATCGCTCACGGCCGTAATCGGCGCCAAGTCGCGCTCGACATCGTACGGCACCTTTTTGAACAGAACTGGATTAATAGCCACGTCGCCGCCCGTGGCCATGACCACCGTATAGCCATCGGCGACCGACCGTACCGCGTCGGTCATGGCAATAAATCCATTACCGCCCGGACGGTTCTCGACCACCACCTGCTGGCCCCAAGCGTCGGTGATTTTTCCCCCGACAAGGCGCGCGGCAATGTCGGCAATGCCGCCCGGTGCGTACGGCACCAGGATGCGAATTGGCCGCACCGGATAGTCCTGCGCCCGCGACGGCAACGCGCTAACGGCGGTCAGGATAACTATAATGACAAGACGCGCGACATAATTCCGTTCGTTTCGCGCGACGCGTCTCATTCCAATTTCCCCATTCTCCCCGGCACCGATTGGCAGCTCAGCGATCCTAGCACGGATATGTGCGACGCGAGCATCTGACTGCATTTGCGGAACGCGGCCTGTCATGGCAGCGGTCGGGACCGCGCCAAGCACGTTGACACCGCCATGCAGCGATGAAAACTTTCCGGACCAGATTAGCGAAGGGGAAAACCGATGCGCACATCACTCGTCGTGGTCGCCGTTGCGGCGTTCGCGCTCGCGGGCTGTTCGGGGCCGCAGGGTCCCGCCGGCCCGCAAGGGTCCGCTGGGCCGCAAGGGCCGGCAGGCCAAAAAGGCGACGCCGGTCTCGCCGGTCCGCCTGGTCCGCCCGGCCCTGCTGGGTCTACAGGGTTGCATCTCGTGCGGCATGACACGTGTGCCCCCAGCAACAATTGCGACCTCAGCTGTAGTCCAGGCGAAGTCTTGGCAGCTGTGACCTGCCCCGGCGCGACTATCGTGATCTCGAACGACGGCGGCGTCGCATCGGCGGCATGCAGCAACACGCCAGGACCGGCGCTGGCCCTATGCATGAAGCAATGATGATTGCAGGCGAGTGGACGCTCTCCGCGCCCTAATGGCGCAGCAGCAGCGTGAGCAAAAGGGCGAGCGCAAGCAGCGCTGACACGCCCTGCCAGAACAGGACGGGACGACGTTCGTAGAAAGTCTGCGGCCTGCGAACCGTTGGCGGTGCGCGCGCCGGTCCCATTTCCATCTCGACGGCAAATTCGGTCATGTCGTGAAAGCGTTCGGCTGGATCGATGGCAGTGGCTCGCCCGAGCACACCCTGCAACCAAGCGGGCAAATCCGGACGCAATGAGGAAAGCGCCGTAGGCCTGGTCCGACGCGGCTGACTAGTGGCGTCGGGATTGCCGTAGGGATATTCCCCCGTGAAGGCGCGGAACATGGTGACGCCAAGCGCGTAAATGTCGGTTGCTTCGTTGCCCGGCTCGCCGGAGAACATTTCCGGTGCCATGTAGGCCGGCGTTCCGGGAATATTGGTGGGGGGAAAATCCTCCATTCCCGGAACGCGGACCACGCCCAGATCGATCAGTTTGAGCGATCCTTCGCTCTCAAGGATCACGTTGTCGGGTTTGATGTCGCGATGAATGATGCCAGCGCTGTGTAGCGCTGCCGCAGCACGGGCCAATCTGATCGTGATGTTGCGGCCCTCCTCGAGACCGATCGCGGGTCGGCGCCCCAGGCGCGTCTCGAGAAGTTCGCCGGGGTAGAGCGGCATGATCGTGTAGAGGCACGTCTGTCGTCCGGGCGGCAACTCGATCGTGCGGCCAAGCCATGGGCTGTGGACCCTTGCGCCGACCCACGCCTCACGCACGAACGCCGCGTGATAGATGGCCTCGCTCGCCACCTGCGGCTTCGGGAACTTCAGCACCACCTCACCGCCCTCGACTTCATCGACAGCGCCAAACAGGCGAGTGTAGCGGCCGTCCGACACGAGAACTTTGAGCACGAAGCCGTCGACAGTCTCGCCCTCACTCGGCACCGGGATTAGAGGCAACCGCATGACGGCGGCGCCGACGTCGGCGGACGCTGCTGTCGGGAGATCGACGACGTCGACTACTAAAGCCGTACAGTTATCAGTACTGCCCGCTTGCAGCGCGGCGTTCACCAGCGCGCGAGCCGAAACATCGGAAGCAGAGCGCTCACGAATAACATCGGCGATGGCCTCCATGGGCAGAAAGGCGTGCACGCCGTCGCTGCAAAGGACAAACCGGTCATGACGAGCTAAAGGTTGCGTAGTGTAGTCGAGTGCCACTTCCGTCCCTACTCCCAACGCGCGCGTGAGCACGTTCGACCGTTCGCCGCTGCCCTCGCGCACATGATCGATGGTCAAACTCGTGAGCCGTTCGCCGCGTAGCCGGTAAACCCGCGTGTCGCCCACATGCAGCACGTGCGCCACGCGCCCGCGAAGCACCAACGCCGTGAAGGTGCATCCCATCCCGGCCAGCTTGGCGTCACGCTGACCTTGGGCGTAAATCCAATTATTAAGTGAATTGAGGATTCGCGCGCCCGCGCGCCGCACTTCCATCGTCTCGGGCAGATCGCAAAAGCCATCGAGAAAGCCGCGTACCGCCATCTCGGCTGCGACGCGTCCTCCCTTCGCGCCACCAACACCGTCGGCTATCGCCGCAACAATGTCGCCACGCGGCTGCGGTAGTTCTGGTCCAAAGACAGCGCCAGCAAAATCCTCGTTGCGCTCGCGCGGCCCGGTTTCCGAAGCGAAGCCGACGCTGGCTTTAACGCCGGAAGGGCGCTCCGGCATTACGGCTGCCCCGATTGCCTCATGGCAACAATTCCAGCGCTAGTTTTCCAGCTTGCAACGATCATGGAGGAAAAAGCCGCCGGTGCTTGACGCGGCGATTACCGTGAGATTTCCGGATTTGCGATCAAGAGTATAGTTGCCCCCGTCGGCCCGGTCGCGCCATGAAATCTCGCTATCGCTGATGCGCGCCGGATTGCCATCGACGGTACTTCGGCCGTAGTCGATCCTGATCTGCCAGGTCACGCCGCTATAGGGGTTGGTGCAACTGACAGCAGTCTCGCCTTTTTGCGCTTGGGCGCTCATCGCCGGAATACCGGCCGCCCCCGCGCCAACCAATGCCACCCATATGATATTGCGGCCTATTTTCCCAAGAACCCTTCTGCCTTCTTTATAGGCAACAGCATACATTTTAGTCATCCCCTCGAAGATACTCAATATTTTCTTAGGGAAAGCCGCCCCGTCAATGGCCACGTCGGCTGGCATAACTTTTGCGACGTTTCCCCTCGCTTTACCTGTGTGCGACCTGCACGCAGTGAGTATAGTTGCTTTGGGGCGGCAGCGTCACAAAGAGGCATTTTTGGGGGAAGGCACATGGCAGTAGAGCTAGCACTCTTACCGTCGCACGACTGGCTTAATACTGGGGATAACGCCTGGCAGCTGGCGGCAGCAACTTTCGTCGGCTTGCAAAGCATTCCGGGGCTGACGGTTCTCTACGGCGGCATCGTCAAAAAGAAGTGGGCAATTAATTCCGCTTTCATGTCGATGTACGCTTTCGCGTCGGTCCTCGTCGTTTGGGTTCTGTTCGACTACAACATGGCGTTTGGACCGCAATGGCTGTCAATCGGGGACCAGGGCTTCCTAGGCACGCCTAGCCTCGCGACCTCGGCCGCATTCACGCTTCAACAGGCACAAATACCGGCAATTGCCACTTCGGGTGACGCTGCCGGCATGCCACCTCTCGCCTTTCCGATGGCGACACTGATATTCTTTCAGTTCGTCTTCGCGGCCATCACCGTCATCATCCTAGCCGGCTCTCTGCTCGGCCGCATGAACTTTACAGCGTGGATGATCTTCTGCCCGGTGTGGATGACCCTCGTTTATACGGTCGGCGCATTCAGCCTATGGGGTGGCGGCTGGCTCGCTACTGCGGGTGCGGCGGACTTCTCGGGCGGCTACGTCATCCATCTTGCCGCCGGAACCTCGGGCTTCGTCGCCGCGTGGGTGATCGGTCCGCGGCTGCAAGCGGATCGAGATCACTTTCCACCTAACAGCTTGCTGGTCACGCTGATCGGCGCCGGCATCCTGTGGCTCGGCTGGAACGGCTTCAACGGCGGCGATCCGTACTTTGCCAACGAAGATGCAGGTGCGGCGGTGCTCAACACCAATACGGCCACCGCGACGGCTCTCCTCGTATGGACGTTGATGGACAAGATGGCCTACGGCAAACCGTCCGTGCTTGGCGCGGTTAACGGCATGATCGCTGGCCTGGTGGCGATTACTCCCGGCGCCGGTTTCGTTGACGGCTGGGGTGCGATCATCATCGGGATCGTCGCCGGCATCATCCCGTGGCTTTCTATGAACAAGTTGCAGAAGACCGCCTTTATGATGAAGGTTGACGACACGCTGAGCGTGTTCTCGACACATGGCGTCGCAGGCCTAACCGGCGGACTGCTCGTGGGTCTCCTCGCCAACCCCGCCATGCTGGAATATATTGCGACCGACAAACAGGCGCCCGGTTTCAGCGTGACTGGCTTGTTCTACGGCGATTCCGGTCATCAGTTCATGCTTCAGCTGGAGGCGGCGGCGTTCATTATCGTGTTCAATGCGGTAATGACCTTCATCATCCTCAAGGTGATCGGCCTGATCGTACCGTTGCGCATGGATGAAGCGACGCTGAAAGTCGGTGACGACGCGGTTCACGGCGAGACCGCCTACGCGATCGGCACCGAGGGCGAGTAGTCAACCTAGCGGGTCGCTGACCCGCGCTCTCCATCGCCTGCGAGCGAGATGGCCGCTCGCAAGCACGGGTCCGCGCTCTACTCCTCTCGCGCGGACCTTTGGCGGCCCCACCTTCGGGGCCGCCTTCTTTATGCGACCACCACAAGTCGCCGGATTGCATTAATAACCGCCACTCTGCTCGAATGCGGCCTCCAGTGATTGTCACATCGGCGTCATGCCCCACAGGCAAAACGGCCCTATTCCACACAGCGGGAGCTTTCCCATGCGTCCACTGCTCATCGGTACGGTGGTCCTGTCGTCCGTTCTAGCGTCGGCGGCCTTTGCGCAGGAGCCGGGGGGACGACCGCACAATGTGGTCCTGTTCGTCGCTGACGGCCTGCGCTTTCGCATGGTGGACGACCGCACCGCCCCCACCATGGCGGCGATTGCCCGTAACGGCGTGAGTCTACTCAACAGCCACGCGTTGTTCCCGACCTTCACCACCGCCAACGCATCGGCAATGGCCACCGGGCACATGCTGGGCGACACCGGCGATTTCTCCAACACGATCGATGCCGGCTTCGAAGTGCCGGGTGCGGGGAAGAGCCTGACGCCGTTTCTGGAGAGCGACGTCGTGCTCGGCGACGTCGACGAACATTTCGCCGGCAACTATCTCGACGAAGTCACCATTCTCAAGCTCGCCCGCGACAAGGGCTACAGCACAGCCTCCGTCGGCAAGATCGGCCCGGCTTTGATCTTCGATCCAACGGAACGCTCCGGCGAGAAAACAATTCTCGTCGATGATGCTACGGGCACGCCCAAGGGCATTCCACTTTCGGCAGAAGTGAACGATCGGATCAAGGCCGAGGGCCTACCATTGGCGGCGCCTTCGCGCGGCGCCAATGGTAAGCCCGGCAACGTGACGACGCCGGGGACGCTCAGCGCGAACGTCGAGCAGCAGGATTACTTTGCGGCGGTGACCGCCCGCGTCGTGCTGCCGTTGTTCAAGGAGCGCAACAAGCCATTTGTCTTGGTGTTCTGGTCGCGCGATCCGGACGGCACGCAGCACTTCCAAGGCGACAGTCTGAACTCGCTCGTTCCGGGCATCAACGGGCCGACGTCGCTGGCCGCCATCCGCAATGCGGACGACGACTTGGCGCGCATCCGCTCTGCGCTTGGCGAGCTTGGCTTGCTGGAAACGACCGACATTATCGTGACCGCCGACCACGGTTTTTCGACAATCTCTAAGGAAAGCCAAACGAGCCCGTCGGTAAAGACTAAGTTTGCCGATGCTCTGGCAAATCATCTCCCGCTCGGCTTCGTCGCCCTCGACCTTGCGCACGCGCTGAACATGACCCTCCTTGACCCCGACGACGATTACAAAACGATCGCGGCGGGTCAGCACACCAGGCTCGGCAACGGACTCATCGGCGGCGATCGCAAGAATCCGAAAGTGGTCGTAGCAGCCAACGGCGGATCGGATCTGGTCTACCTTCCTGATGGCGACAAGGCCGTTGCGAAGCGAGTAATCGACTTTCTTTTAACCCAAGACTACGTGAGCGGGCTCTTCGTCGACCCCAAGCTCGGCAAATACCCAGGTACGCTGACCCTCGACGACATCGCGCTCGACGGCAGCGCCATCACGCCACACCCGGCGATTGCGGTGAACTTCCGCTCGTTCGACACCGTGTGCGGGGAGCCGGTGCGCTGTACCGTGGAGATCGCCGACACCGGCCTCCAGCAAGGCCAGGGAATGCACGGCTCGTTCAGCCGCGCCGACACCTGGAATTTCATGGCCATGCAGGGGCCCGATTTTAAATCGCAGTTCACCGATCCGGCCCCCGCCAGCAATGCCGATCTCGGTCGCACCATCGCGCAGCTCATGCAGCTGACGCCGGCTGACAAGGGCAAGCTCATCGGTCGTGTGCTGACAGAAGCACTGCCGAACAGTCCGCTGCCCGATGCGACCAGCCGCGTCATCACGTCGGAGCCGGCGGCCAACGGGCTCGTGACCGTGCTCAATATGCAAATGGTCGGAACGACGCGCTATTTCGATGCCGCAGGTTTTCCCGGACGGACGGTTGGACTGTCCAGCACCACCCTCTCGAGCGCAACAACACAATAGCGACGAATTGGGGAGGCGGAGCTAAATGCGAGCAAACGCCGGCCCGGCCCGGCGGGCTTCGGCGGCGATCCAATCGAGAATGAATACGTCAACGTCGTCAAACCCAGCAGGAAGATGGTCGAACGCCGGGCACACCGGCTTCGGCACCACAATTTGCGAGTGGGCAATCATCGCGGCCAACGTTGCAATATCGGGGTAATACGTGACCAACATCACCTCGGTTGCCTCCAGACCGCGTGGCGATTTTGCCGGCGCAGTCCTGTTCTAAGCCCTCAAGTGACGCGACTGACGTTACCCGTACGCAGTCTCGGATTGCAGGGTGGCTGACCGAGGGCACCACTGCGGCAAACTCGCGGCGTCCCCAGAAGTTTCGCTCAAGGTCTGGTGATCGGCCCGCCCTATCCGAAAATCCTTGTCCGCCTTGTGCCGATCTTAGCCGATTCTTTCAAGGAATTCCGGGCTCTTAAATGAATGGTCCTTTGCCGAAATCGAATCATTTTGACGATTCGGGCTGGTATTGAGGCAACCCCGACCGTACATAAGCGACGCAATACATTGGCAAAATTCAAACAACTAGCGACGGAGGATTGCATGGCGCT
>JASHVC010000635.1 GCA_030039655.1 Xanthobacteraceae bacterium
GTGAACACTGTGGCGGAACGGCGCGGCACCGAGTGGTTTCGCACCCACGTCATCACCAAGGTGCCGTTTCCCAATCCCGGCTTCATGCGCGACGTCTATCCGGGTTTTCTGCAACTCAACGGCTTCGTCAGCATGAACCTCGATCGTCACATCGAGGCGCACAAGCAGCTGTTTATGGAGCTCGTGCGCGGCGACGGTGACTCTGCCCAGAAGCATAAGGAATTTTACGACGAGTATCTGGCAGTGATGGATCTCGCCGCTGAATATTATCTGCAAACCGTCGAGACCGTGTTCGTTCGCCACGATCTGCCGAACGGCAGGATGACCCACCGCGGCCGGCCGGTCGATCCCGGCAAAATCAAACGCGTCGCGCTGCTCACAGTCGAAGGTGAACACGACGACATTTCGGGCGTAGGCCAGACCGAGGCCGCGCATCATTTGTGCGTTAACATACCGGCCGATCGCCAAGCCCATTGGCTGCAGCCGGATGTTGGACATTACGGCGTCTTCAACGGTTCCCGCTTCCGGTCGGAAATCGCGCCGCGCATCGCCGATTTCGTTTTGTCCGTAAGTCACGCGAACCGGCACGCGCGCCACGGTGTCGCCAAGCACCGCACGCACAATGGCGGGACGCTGCACCACGCCTGACCCCTGCTTCTCCTGAGCCCCATTCGGCCGTTTCGCCGCCGCCAAAAATAGGCAAAACGCCCCATTTAATCGGCCTAAACGCGTCGCCGCGGCGACGCGACTTCACTAACGTACTGAGAATACTACCGAATCTCTGAATCAGCAGCGATCAATTTGGCCGGCCTCTGGGCCGACAAAAAATGGATGAGAATTCATTCCATCAATCCCATTCCCTGGCGGGCAAATTAACACCTAGCCTCAATATGTTGTGTGCCGCAGCCGTGATTATCGAAGGGGCTACGCAGCGTCTTCGCTATGGCAGTATCGCCGCCAGGTCGGGGTTGGGGGTATTCAGTCATGCCGCGGCACGCGTTGCTGTATCGTCGTCCGAGCGAGCCTCAGGCGATCCAGATCGTCTTCGACAGATCAATTTACCTGGTCCGCGTGCGCCGGCACCGCCAGGCCCTGCGTTACACGTTGCGCATCCAATCGGCGACGCGCGAAGTCGTGCTCACCATTCCGCCGCGCGGCACGCTCAAGGAGGCACGCGAGTTCGCGCAGAAGCACGGCGGCTGGATCGCCGCGCGTCTCGATCGGTTGCCCGAAGCGGCACCGTTTACCGACGGCGTTGTCGTGCCGCTGCGCGGAGTTCCGCATCGCGTCGTGCATCGCCGCGACATGCGCGGCACGGTGTGGACCGAAAAAGATGGACGCGGCCAGCGCCTGCTCTGCGTTGCGGGCGGCGCGCCGCACGTCAACCGCCGCGTCAGTGACTTCCTGCGCCGCGAAGCCAAGCGCGATCTTGAAACCGCGAGCCTGCGCTTCGCCAGCGCGATCGGCGTGCGCATCAAGCGCGTGGCCGTTCGCGATCAATCGAGCCGCTGGGGCTCGTGCTCGACAACCGGGTCGCTGTCGTTTTCCTGGCGGCTCATTCTGGCGCCGACGTCAGTGTTGAACTACCTGGCGGCCCATGAAGTGGCGCATCTGGTCGAGATGAATCACTCGTCGCGGTTCTGGCGGCTGGTGCAGCGGCTTTGCCCTGACCACGAACGGGCGATGGTGTGGCTCGACGTGCACGGAACAGACCTGCACCGCTACGGGCTTCCCGATTCGGGCCATAAGCTGGTCTGAAACCGCTTGCGCCGGTTGCCCGCCCGGTATCGTCGTGCTGCGGCGTTGCAGCCAATTTGTTAGGAGCTTTGGTTAAGAGCGCTGCGGAGGGGACGATCCCCAACGATCCCCAGGCCGCGCGCTTTGACGCACCCACCCCGATAACACTAACGCGTGATCCGCATTGCATCCGCAAAGCACATCACTATTTTGCGCTCATTAGGCCAGCCGGGCGGCTCCCCCATCCCCCGACACCCCGCCGTCCGGTCGAAATAAGCCTAAGTTTATTGAGGCAACGACTCGAAGGACCCCAAGCGCGTATCTGCTTGGGGTTCTTTTTTTATTGCCTTATCCCGGTCGGGCTGAAGGCGCGGAAGACCCGCTGAAATCTCAGTTTCTCACCAGGTCGCCAAGCAGGCTGGCGGCTACCGAAAGCTTTGCAAGCGTAAGCCCGGAACCGGCGATTTCGTGGATCGCCATACGGATCCGTTCCACTTCGCTCTTGCGCGGCTCGACCCAAGCCTCGACGGCACGCGCGCCCACTGCACCATTCGCCACCATGGCGGCGGTGAGCCGGCGTTCGGCATCGCCGATCGAATCACGCGCCCGATCGAGCGCCAGCCGGTCGAAGTAATCGGCAACCGGAATGGTAGCGGCCGCGCTGGTGATACGGTCGAGGCGAAAGAATGTGCCGGCGGCGAAATAAGTGGCGGCGACTTCGCCGACCGGTTTTCCGGTGCGGTCCGCCACCAGCACGATGTCGGGCGCGGCGGTGAGCGGGCCGATATCCGCCAGTTGGCCCGCAAGGCCCTCGGGCACCCCCGCCTCCACGATTTCCTGCC
>JASHVC010000636.1 GCA_030039655.1 Xanthobacteraceae bacterium
GTCGCGTCGACGTCGCCACTGTCGAGGGCGGCCACCATATGGGTTGTGCCCTTCAGCGGCACCATGGTGACCGACAAACCTTCGCGGGCGAAGAAGCCTTTGCGCTGCGCCACGATGTTGGGAATCTCCGCCATGTTGCGCGCGGAAATGGCGTTGAAGCCGAGGCGCAGCGCCATAGCGCCTTCCTGCGCGCCACACGTCAGCGGCGCGATGACGCTGAGCCCAGCGCCGAACAACAGCACGCCGAGCCGCCTGATCACGCAGCTACTTCGCCGTTGCGCTGTCTGCATTTTGTCCCCGGTTAGCGGATGCGCGCAGCTTGTAGGATATTCGCGCCACATACTATGCTGACAACGGCGACAGCATCGGTCCAACGCTAGCCCATATCAACCGGAGGATACACATGAACATGCAGCGCCTGCCGTCCGACGTGATCGGACTATCGAAAGTGATGCCGCCGCTTTCGCGGCGCGGCTTTATGTCGAGTTCAGCCGCCGCAGCCGCAGGCTACACGTTGGCGGCAGGACCGGTACGCGCCGACGCCATTCACACTGGCACCAAAGGCCTCGACGCCGGCATGACCAAAGTGAAAGTCGCCGACGGCGAGATGCCGGCCTACTACGCCCGACCGCAAGGCGTGCGCCACCCGCCGATCGTTCTAGTCTGCATGGAAATCTTTGGCCTGCACGAATGGGTCAAGGACATCACGCGCCGCATGGGCCATGCCGGCGCCTTGGCGGTCGCGCCCAACTATTATTTTCGCTCTGAAACAAATGGCGTCGATCTCACCAAGATCGAGGATCTGCCGAAACTGTTCCCGATCGTCAACGCCAAGAAGGACGAGGAGTTCTACTCCGACCTCGATTCCACTGTGGCGTGGGCCAAGTCGGAGGGCGGCAACGGCGAACGGCTCGGTGTCATGGGCTTCTGCCGTGGCGGCCGCGGCGTATGGCATTACTCAACCCACAACAGCAATCTGAAGGCCGGCGTAGCTTTCTACGGCAGCCTTACTGACAAGAGCGACGCAGCCCCGAAGACCTCGATCGAGCTCGCGGCGGAAGTCAAACCGCCCGTGCTCGGTCTCTACGGCGCCGACGACGCCGGTATTAAGCTGGACCAAGTCAAGGACATGGAAGAAGCGCTCAAGGCCGCAGGAAAGACGTTCGAGTTCATCGTCTATTCGGGCGCGCCGCACGGCTTCGTCGCCGACTACCGGCCGAGCTACCGCAAGGACGCCGCCGAGAATGCGTGGCAGCAGATGCTCGATTGGTTCAAAAAGTACGGCGTGCTCAGCTAAATAACCATAGCAAAATCCAGGCGCGGCGCTTTTCAGCGCCGCGCTTTTCATGTCTGCTAAGGGCCATGCCCGCTTTCATCTGCGTCACCTGCGGTACTCAGTTCGCGCCCTCCGAAGACGAGCCTGCGCGCTGCCCCATCTGCGATGAGCCGCGGCAATTCGTGCCATCATCGGGGCAGGCGTGGACCACTCATGAAGCCCTGTCGCGCCGTCACATCAATTCATTCCAGCAACACGAACCTGGCCTTATCGGCATCGGCAGCGTGCCGGCATTCGCCATCGGGCAGCGGGCACTGTTGTTGCGCACCGAAGACGGCAACGTGCTGTGGGACTGCATTTCACTTCTGGACGAGGCGACGATCACCATCGTGAAAGCGCTTGGTGGCCTCATCGGCATCGCTATCTCGCATCCGCACTATTACTCGTCGATGGTAGAATGGGCGCATGCCTTCAACGCTCCCATTCATCTTCACGCCGCCGACCGAGAATGGGTCATGCGGCCCGATCCGGCGATTAAGTTTTGGAGCGGCGATACGCTGCCGCTGGCCCGCGGCATTACGCTGATTTGCTGCGGCGGTCATTTCGCCGGCGGCACCGTGCTGCATTGGAAGCAGGGAGGCGGCGGCCGCGGCACGCTCCTTTCGGGCGACATCGTACAAGTCATCCCCGACCGCAAGTTCGTTACTTTCATGCGCAGCTACCCCAATATGATTCCGCTGTCGGCGCCTTCCGTCGAAAGAATCGGCGCCATGCTCGAGCCTTACGCTTTCGACGTTATCCACGGTGCCTGGTTCGACCGCACCATCCCGCACGACGGCAAGGAGATCGTCAAACGATCGATTGCGCGCTACATCGAGGCCGTGCGCGGCGACGGCTCGGCTGAATTGCATTGAGGTAAGGGGACGGTATGGCTCGCATCGAAGATGTGAAAAGAGAAAAACTGTCGCCGCGGCAGCAGCAATTGTACGACGACTTTCTGAGCTCGCGGCCGCACAAGACATTGACCGGGCCGTTCTCAGTCTTGATCCACATGCCCGATATTGCGGAGCCTACCGACAAACTCGTCAATTATTATCGCGGGACGACCAAGCTCGGCCGGCGGTTCATCGAGTTGATCATCTTGTTGGTGGTGCGCAGCGCCACCGCTCAGTACGCTTGGTCGGTGCATGAGTCGCACGCCCTCAACGCGGGCATCCCTCAGGAAACCATCGATGCCATTCGCGCCCGCAGGCGGCCAGATCTTGCGCGCGAAGATGAGCGTCTGATCTACGATCTGGTCACGGAGCTGTTGGCCAACAAGACGCTGAGCAGCGCAACTTTCGAGCGCGCCAAAGCCACGTTTGGCTTAGAAGGCGTCATCGAAGCCGTCACCTGTACCGGTTTCTACGGCATGATCGGCTTCGTGCTCAACGCCTTCGAAATCCCGCCGCTACCGGGTCCCGCGCCGCTCGCTTGAGCGCGTTCAACTGATCATCCCGACGATATAGAGGATCAAGCCCGCGAGCAAAAACGCGTATTCCGGCAGCATGGTCGCTTTCAGCCGCGCGCTACGGCGGCCGAACATCAGGAAACGCGCGTCGACATCGAAGTTCGATTGGCCGGGCCGCCGCGCCTCCTGCACCAGCGGGATCAGCGACAGCGTGCAGACACCGAAGACGACCGCCAAGGTGAGGCAGACCATCGAGGAAATGCGCAAGGTCTCGTTGGAGAATTCCACCCCCGAGGCCACCCAGGCGAGCAACGCGATGGTGGCAATCAGAGTGTAGCTGTTCGCCTGGCTGACGAACTCGAGCGCCTTGGTCTGAGAATCGGGCGGCGGACCGTTCATGCTTTGAGACTCTCCCGTGGTGGGCCTAGCAGATACACCCTGATACGCGAGTCGGGAAACGCGCTAGAATAGCCGGCGGAGGTTTCGTCATGATCACCGACCGCCGAGAACTCTGCAAAGATCTCTTCGGGCTGCTGCTGGGCGGCTTCGTTTCCCCTGCCCTGGCTGAGCCCATTTCTACGAAAGGGATGGCCATGACTCCGGTCACCGCCTACGCATTTTCCTTCGCCGGCCTCGAAGGCGATGCGATCCGGCTTGCGGATTACGCCGGCAAGCCGATCATGGTGGTCAACACCGCCTCGCTCTGCGGCTTCACACCGCAATATGCCGGCCTCGAGCAACTTTTTACGCGCTTTCACGACCGCGGATTGATGATGATCGGCGTGCCGTCGAATGACTTCGGCGGCCAGGAGCCGGGCGGCCCGGCCGAAATTTCCGAGACGGCGAATAAGGAATACGGCGTTACCTTCCCGCTCACCGCCAAAGTCGACGTCAAGGGCCCTAACGCTCATCCGTTTTACAGATGGGCCGCCGCCGAGCGGCCGGAAGAAACGCCGAAGTGGAATTTCCACAAGTATCTGGTCGGCAGCGACGGGTATATCAGCGCGGTGTTTCCGACTGAGGTCGAACCAACGGACCCGCGTGTGGTCGACGCGGTGGTCAAAGAGCTTTCGCGCGCGCAGTGAACGCTTAGCTCCCCTGCCCCTCAGTGCACGTCCGCCTGCGCCTTTTCCAACATGGCGCGTCCGCGCGGAGTCAGAGCGATCGTGCGGCGGCCATCGTTCTCTGTGTGCACCAGGCCGTCGACGACTGCATCCTCCCATACCGAAATGTGAGGACAACTATGCCAAGCCTCCACGGCCTGCTCGCGCGTGCGTCGACGGTCCGCAACCCATGTAAGGAATTGCACCATGATCAGGCTTGGTGCTTCGCTTCGCGATTCCTGCATTGGAGACTCCTTCGCCGCCATTATGCACCGAAACGTTCGCAGATGCAGCATGGCCAGAGTGCGGCGGAACCAGAGGTCCGAAAACGCGTTATCGGTCGCAAAGTCTGGGGTCGGATTCTTTCATCGCGAGGCATTTCATGGCAGTCCTCATCAGTATTCTGATCACATTCGTCGTCGTCATTCTCGTCCTCTATCTCGTCAACATGCTGCCGATCGACGGCCGCGCCAAGCAGATCGTGCGCGTTGTCGTGATCATCATCGGCATTATCTCGTTGCTGCGGTACCTCGCGGTCTTCTAAGATCATCGACATTGTGCGCCGCATCGAAGGCTACGCCATCGTTTCCGCCGACGGCATGATCGCC
>JASHVC010000637.1 GCA_030039655.1 Xanthobacteraceae bacterium
CGCCGAGGTAGTGATTGTGCACGGTGACCTTGTCGAGCCGCAGGTTGGCGGCTTTTGCGGCATATT
The DNA here is from genome assembly GCA_030039655.1 of Xanthobacteraceae bacterium. The sequence continues at coordinate 67 of JASHVC010000637.1, forward strand.
CCTGCACCCGCGTCATCACCTGCGTGCCAATCCAGATCTCGCAGGCACCGGGCGTTAGATGAACAGTGCAGTTCATCGGCTCCATGGTGGTGTGCGCGAGGAAAGGCAGCTCGTATTCGCCTTCGTATCTGTCGCCTTGCGACAAGCCTTTAGCGACATCACCGACCGATTTGGCGACGGCACCGTCCTTTTTGCCGGCGGCGCGCAGATCGTCCCAGATGTCGCTCGAACTAATTTTCGCGTTAGCGCCCTCGTCCCAGGTGATCACGAGAGCGTCGAGGCCTGTTTTGGCGGCCCAGAAGTGATCACCGACGACCGCGACCAGGTCGTCGAGCACGACAACCTTCTGCACGCCTGGAATTCTCGTGGCGGCGCTGTCGTCGACGTGAGCGACCTTGCCGCCGAATACCGGGCTCTGGGCCAGCGTCGCGAACTTCATACCGGGCAGCATGGCGTCGATGCCGTAGATGACCTTGCCGTCCGTCTTATTCGGGGTATCGAGGCGCTTGAGCGGCTTGCCGATCAGCGTGAAGTCCTTGGGATCCTTCAGCGGCGGATTCTGCGGCACCGGAAGCGCGCTCGCGGCATCGACAAGATCACCGTAACCGATCGTGCGCCCGCTCGCCGGATGGCGGACAACGCTATTGGCCGCGGAGCAGCTCGCTGGATCGACCTGCCATTGCGTTGCCGCGGCTTGAACCAGCATCGCGCGCGCGGCTGCGCCGGCCACGCGCAAAGGCTTCCAGAACGCGCGAATGGAATTGGAATTGCCGGTAGCCTGAATGCCAAATATCGGATTGCCATAGATCTTGTCGCTCGGCGGTGCATGCTCGAGCGTGACTTGCCCAAAATCGGCATCCAGCTCTTCAGCGAGGATCATGGCTATCGCGGTATAGACACCCTGCCCCATCTCAACTTGCGGCATGACCAGCGTCGCCTTGCCACTGTGATCGATGCGGATGAAGGCGTCGGGCGCAAACTTTCCTGCGGTACTGTCGGGAGCCTGCGCCGGCTCATTGACAGCGCGCGCCGGAAGATTGAGGGCGAGCACGAGGCCGCCGGCTAACCCAGTTTGCAAAACCGTGCGTCGCGACGGCAGTAGAGCGGCATGTTTTGCGATATGCATCTGCAGCCCCTACGTTCGACCGTCGCCCGCGGCACGTTTGATCGCCTCGCGGATGCGCACATAGGTGCCGCAGCGGCAGATGTTGCCTGCCATCGCCGCATCGATGTCGGAATCGTCGGGGTTAGGCGTGCTTTCGAGCAGCGCCACCGCCGACATGATCTGCCCCGATTGGCAATAGCCGCACTGGATTACTTCGATATCCAGCCACGCCTTCTGCACCCGCGCGCCAGCCGGAGTGCTGCCGACACCTTCGATCGTGGTGATGGCCCGATCGCCGATTACGCCCACCTCCAGCAGGCAGGAACGCACTGCTTTACCGTCGAGATGCACAGTGCAGGCGCCGCATTGGGCAATGCCGCAGCCGAACTTCGTGCCGGTCATGCCGAGCAGATCGCGCAGTACCCACAGCAGCGGCATATCGTCGGGTGCGTCGAAGCTCTTCTGCTCGCCGTTGATTTTCAGTGTTATCAAGGCGACCTCCCGCTTACGGCAGGAAACACTTCCCCAGGGCGCGGACAGCGCCGACTGCGACGCAATTACAACAGGGAATTGCGATCGACGAAATGGGGTTCACGAATATTTGCGCGGCAACCATCGTAAGCTATGGCGTATGCGCCGACGGCTGCGCGCGCTGTGTTTTCCTCTGACCCTGAACCGTAGGTTAGGCGGCGCGTTGCGATGATGCCACCGCTTTTGCGGCGTTGCGGATCACGTCGAGCACGGCATGCGGCTGGGAGAGCATCGGGACGTGACTGGAGCGTAGCTCGACGGTCGTGGCGTGCATGCGCTTCGCCGCAAATCGTTCCAGATCAGGATGGACAGTGTGATCCTCGGCGCCAACGATGTACCAGCTCGGCTTCGTCTTCCACGCAACGCCATAGTGCTTCTGATCGAACAGATCAGGCACCGGCACGCCCTGCGTTGCATAGACAAGCCTTTGCTCGGCCTCGGGAAGGTCTCCGCAAAAATAAGGGGTGCCGCTCTGCTTGAGCCAGATGCGCCCGTCCGTCACCTCGATGTGCGCAAAGACGTCGGTCTTGGGAAACTTGCTCTGCTGGCTCTGCGAGGTCTCGTCAGCGTCCGGCGCGAGCGCCGCGATATAAACGAGTGCGGCAACGCGCGGATCGGTCCCCGCGTGGGTGATGAGCGTGCCGCCATAGGAGTGCCCGACAAGGACCACAGGGCTGCTGACCCGCGCCAAGCAGGCCTTGACGGCGGCAACGTCGGTCGCGAGCGAATCAAGTCCGTGCTGGGACGCCATCACTTCATGGCCCTCGGCCTGCAGCGTCGGAATCAATTTGCCGAAGCATGAGCCATCGGCCCAGAGGCCGTGAGCGAAAACGATACTCGGTTTGGCCATAGTTACATCCTCCAATTGGTGTGAGAGCACTGGCGCCATGTAGAGAAGGCGCGCGACGGCCAAGTTTGCGCCCACACTATCGTTCCAAGCTCACGCGAAATTGTACGAACTTGCCCGTCTTGTACGATTTGCCTGAAAAATTTTGCCGCGACGGGTGACGCACCCAGCGATTTGCCACTGTTTTTCCAGTGTCAGCCTTTGTATTCTTTCGCATCCAAGACAGTGGTTACTCGCAAGGAGCCCGTCAGAGTGTTTGCTGCTCAGGGAAATCAATTCAAAAACCGCTGGGAGCAATGATGGGCGGGGACGTAATCGCAGAAGTCCTTGCCGAGCGCTTTCGGATCGATCGTCCGCCCACGCTCTTGGCGCGGAGATCGTCAAAGGCGCGAATCGGCTTCTCGCGTATGCGAAGCAGCTATGCGATGCGTGGCCGTTCCCTCACGGTGCCGCAAGAGGAAGCGTTCGCATTTCATGTTCCGCTGTCACTGCCGTTTTTCACGAAGCTGTGGACGGCAGGACGGCCCAGAGAACTGCCCAACTTCCGCCTCGGTACGCACAGCTGGTTGACCTGCGCGACAATCCGGTCGTCGGTTTGGATACTCCTTTCGATTCACTTCGCTTTTACGTCCCTCAAATTGCGCTCGATGAGATGGCCAATGAAGCGGGTGTTCGGCGGGTGAAAGGGCTTTACGCGCCGAATTTTGGTGGCCGTGACTTGGTAATGTTCGGTCTGGCACAAACGCTCGCCGCCGCGATGGAGCAGCCCGGCGACGGCACGGCCATGTTTACCGACTGCATCGCGCTCGCTTTTTTCACTCACGTAGTGCGCGCTTACGGTAGCGTCTCAACCGATGAAAGGAGCGCCCGCGGCGGCCTCGCACCGTGGCAGCTACAGCGCGCCCGCGACTTCATCAACGCCAACTTGGCGGAGGATCTTTCAATCTCCGACGTCGCGGGTGAGTGCGGACTGTCACCCAGCTACTTCGTCCGTGCGTTTAAGCAAGCGGTAGGCGTCCCGCCGCACCGATGGCTGACTAAACAACGCGTCGAGCGCGCCAAAGAACTTCTACGAGACCCAAGTCGAGAACTCTCTGATATTGCCCAACTCTGCGGTTTTGTCGATCAAAGCCACTTCACGCGTGTTTTTTCCAGAAGCGAGAGCTATAGTCCGGGACGATGGCGCCGCCTCCACGGCCGTTAGCCTGATGAAATCTGCTTTTGAACTTTGACTACCGGACCGGTGGCTGATGTGGGCGCGTCGGCGGCCAAAAATGCGTGCAACGAGGCCACGACCTGTGCGCCCTCGCCTACGCCCGCCGCGACTCGCTTTACTGATTTGGCGCGGACATCGCCGATGGCGAACACACCACGCCGGGTTGTCTGCAGAACATCGCGGCCGTCCCCGGCATCGGCTCCGGTGAGAATGAAACCCTTGGGGTCGAGCGCGATCCCCGAGCCCTTGAGCCAGTCGGTGTTTGGTTCTGCGCCAATGAACAGGAAGAGATGATTGATGTCACGGCGCACCTCCTGTCCGGTCGCGCCGACGCGCCAGCGCAACGCCTGCAACGCGCCGTCGCGGCCTTCCAGACCGTTGACATTTGCGCCCGTCACCACTTCGACATTGGCCAGCCCGCCGATGCGATCGACCAGATAGCGCGACATGGTCGCGCCGAGATCGCGGCCACGCACCAGCATCCAGACCTTGGCCGCGTGACTTGCCAAATAAACAACGGCTTGGCCGGCGGAGTTGCCCGCGCCCACCAGCGCCACTTCCTGTTTGGCGCACAGCTTCGCTTCCAACGGCGACGCCCAGTAATGAACGCTCGACGCTTCGAACGCCTCCAGATTCTCGACCGAAAGGCGCCGGTACCGCGCGCCGCTGGCGAGCACCACGGTACGGGCGTGTACGCGCTCGCCAACTTGCAGACTCAAGGTGAAAAGACCGCCATCACCGCCCGTGAGGCTCGTCGCCCCGTCGGGGATCGCCATCTCGGCTCCGAATTTCTGCGCCTGATTATAGGCGCGCGCCATCAGCGCCATGCCGCTGATTCCCGTCGGGAAGCCGAGATAGTTTTCGATCCTCGCCGATGCGCCCGCTTGCCCACCGAACGCGCGGCAATCGAGGACGACGACAGAGAGGCCTTCCGACGCCGCATACACCGCCGTCGCTAGACCGGCCGGCCCCGCGCCCACAACCGCGACATCATAGAGGCGATCCGGATCGATCGGCCGCACCAAGCCGAGGCAGCGTGCCAGCTCGTCTTCACCGGGATTGCGCAAAAATTGCCCGCCGCCAGGACACACCACAATCGGCAATTGGCCCGGATCGACGTGAAAGCGTTCAATCAAAGCTTTAGCAGCTGCGTCTTTCTCCGGATCCAGCAATTGGTGCGGATGACCGTTGCGGCGCAGAAAGTCCTGAAGGCGCAACACGTCGCCATTCTCGGCGCGGCCGAGGATGATCGGGCCGCCCGTTCCCGCTTCAAGGATGGCGACCCGGCGCAGGATCAGCGCGCGCATCATGCGCTCGCCAAGTTCGGCTTCCGCGACCATCAGCGCGCGCAGGCGCTCCGGCGGAATGATGAGCGCCTCCACGGGTTCCTGAGCGACCGCGTCCACCAGCGCCGGGCGGCCCGCCAACTGCGCCAGTTCGCCCATAAAGTTGCCCGAACCGTGGACCAAGATCGGCTTGGGGTTGCCGAGATAGTCGCGCTCATTGACGGCAACCTTGCCGCCGAGGATCACCATGAGGCCGGGCGCAACCTGCCCGCTCGTCACCAGAGTTTCACCGCCCGCGAATGAGCGCACCTCGCCGAAGCGACGTACGCGCTCGATGTCTTGCGGATCGAGCGTGGGATAGATCTGGTCGGCTCGCTGGTCGCGAACTGACTGTGATGCTGATGCCATGTTATCTCGTGGTGCAGGCTGCTGCTTCCAGCCGTCGTGAATTCGCGCGTAAGGCGAAACTCGGGTGAGGCGCCCCACCCCAGCTAACCTTTTGGCATGTAGGCACAGCGCACGCAGTGGTCAAGGAACGGCTCAGTCGCGGCCGTGCTCGGCACTCGTTGCAATGCGTTTGGTAACGCAGTGATTCAGCGATCAAGTTAGAAGGTCAGCAAGATCAGAATAGGCTCGGCCAGGCGACCACGCGCCTTGCCGGCAAACCATCACCTACGCAGCCAGTCGAGCAGCACCTTATGAAAAGTCTCGGGCGCTTGGATCTGCGGCGAATGTCCGAGATCGGGGAATTCGACCAGATGAACGTGAGGGATGCGGCTCGCGGCTTCCTTTCCAAGCTTCGCATAGTTGCCGATCTTGGCGCGCACCTCAGGTGGCGCCACGTCTTTGCCGAAGGCTGTCGTATCCTTGTCGCCGACCACGAGCAGCACCGGCATCGTCAGGTCGCCGAATTCGTAGAGCACCGGCTGCGTGTAAATCATGTCCGAGGTTAGCGCCGCGTTCCAGGCGTACAGTTCGCGCCCGGGTCCGCGATACAATCCCGCCAGCATCTGCACCCACTTCTCGTATTCCGGCTGCCAGGTGCCGGCGTAATACGTGGTGCGCTCATACTCGCGGATGCCGTCGGCGGTCGTCTTCAGTTCCTTTTGGTACATGGCATCGACGCTTTGCCACGGCACGCCCTTGGCCTTCCAATCCTCAAGCCCGATCGGATCGACGAGCGCGAGCCGATCGACGCTGTCTGGATAAATGAGCGCGTAGCGCACGCCGATCATGCCGCCCGTCGAGTGCGCCACGATGGTGACGCGATCGATGCCGAGCGAAGCGAGAAGCGCCTGCGTATTTCCGGCGAGCT
>JASHVC010000638.1 GCA_030039655.1 Xanthobacteraceae bacterium
CGCACGCGATGATCCTGCACCGAGCCCGCGTAGATGGCGGCGATGGAAGCGCCGTCGCTGTGGCCGAACAAGATGCCGCGCTGGAAGCTGATCGCCGCAAGCACGCGCGGCAGCACCTCGGTCGCCTCTTCGTGCATGAACGAAACGGTGCGCAGCAATTTTCCCGGACTCGAATTGCCATAGCCCGCGCGCGAATAGACGAACACACCGGCGCCCGTTGCCGCAGCAAGCATTTCAGGAAACTTACCCCAGATCGCGACCGACCCGAGTCCCTCGTGCAGCATCACGATGGTGGGCGCCGCGTCAGGCCGCGGACCGATCATGCGGTATTCAAGCCGCATCTGCTCGAGTTCGAGGAAGCCTTGGTCGGCGAGCGTCACGGCTTCCCTCCCTTACCTCTCCCCGCCGCGCGGGGAGAAGGAGCCGCCACGTCGCGGCCCAATATTTTCGTCACGGCCTGCACCAGCTTCGAAAAACTCTGTTCCACCGCATCGCCCGACGTATCGACCTCAGCCTCGGCGCGCGCGTAGTCGGCGCGGCGCGCTTCGAGGATCGCCACGAGATCGGCCATCGCGCCGCGGTTCTGCGCCATAGGGCGAAAGTCGCCCTGCGCCATCACGCGGCTCATGTGATCCTCGGGCCGCGCCTTGATCCAGATCGTGTGCGTGCGGCGAAGCAGCAGCGAATAGGTTTCGGGATCGGCGACAATGCCGCCGGCCGTCGTGATGATCGCGGTCTCGCGAGCGGCGATGACGCGCTCCAGCGCGCCGCGTTCGTGGCGGCGGAAGGTTGCGGTGCCGGCCATCTCGATCAGGTCGGGGATGCTCGCCCCATACTCCTCCTCGACCACGCGATCGAGCTCGACGAACGGCCAGCCAAGATGCCGCGCCAGCATCCGCCCCAGCGTCGACTTGCCGGCGCCGCGCAGACCGACGAGCGCGATGCGCCGCGCACGGTCGGCATTTTCCAAGCGCGCCACGCGCGTTTCGATTACTTTGGCGAATGTCGGCAGTTCGCTCTCCGGCACCTGCGCCAGGAGATCGATGATGGCGCCGAGCGCTGCCGGGCGCTTGCCCGTTTCGGGCAGCAGCGCGGTGGCTGGAAGGTCGAGCGCGCCCGCGATGGCGCGCAGCACGCTGACCGACGGATTGCCGGCGCCGCTCTCGATCTGTGCCAGATAGCGCTCGGAGGTTTGCGAGGCTTGCGCCAATTGCCGCCGCGTCATGCCGCGCTTGGCGCGATTGCGCCGCACCTCGCCGCCGATGGCAGCCAGGAAGGCCGCTTCATCCGGCACGGCCGGGCTGGTCCTTTCACGGAGCTTGAGTTTCGCAGCGGGCTTGGCCAAGGGAACACGCCTTCATGCGCTATAACGATAGTTATCAGAAGCAGATGATGCATTATAGTGCACACTACCAAATCGACGCAAAGCGTTTTGTGCGCGCCGTTTTTGCTTTGCGTTTGGGCAACGACCAGCGCTGTTTGGTCCTAAACGATACGTCGAGCGCCCTGCCATTCAATCAAAGATACGGAAACGGCGCCGTTGCTAAAATCGCCAATCTCGAAAGTTGGGCTGGGCAAAGCGCCGAGCGCAATTGGTATGTGTTGCAGCATGTAGACGGAGCCAATCTCCGCTGCCCGCCCCAATCGACCCTGGTAACCCGCGTGGAACGCTAGCCAAAGTTGGAACCTTCGATCGGTTGGCAAGTCTTCTGTCTCAACGACACAGCTAAATCTGATCGGAGCGCTTTCTGTTGGCAAAACGTGTGCGAGAATTGTCAGTGGATTTCTTGCGATCTCACCCATGTGCTCGGCGTAATAGGCAACCCCTCGGTTAACAGCGCCTGTGCCATCAGCAGGGCGATAAAGCTTTCCAAAATAAGCTACGTTGAGTGCAGGCGTTCTGCCAATATTCTCTATTTCTCCGAAAACGTCGATTCGCAAATGCCGACCAGCGGGCGTAACAACTGTCGGGCTTGTTATGCGCCAAAGAAGCCAAGGACGCTGTTCCGCGATGAAAATATCTCTGGTGAGGTTATTTGCTTCCCTTGTAGCCGTAACGGTATCTTTTGCGTTCTCTGCGTTGATGCGTGCGGTCTTGTCGGCGCGTAGAAGAAAAACGCCCTGAATTATGGAGGCTAAGACAAGAAACCCGGTAAGAGCAGCCAACCATCCCGTGTACTCGGCGAGACGTTCTTCGGGTGTAACCTTGGAAGCATTCTTGTTGGAGCCTTTGTCCGCAGAGATCGGAGCTTGATAAGGCGTTTGGCGCTGAAATGAGGTTGCGTCCATCCAAGCAAGCCACGCTGCAAGGCACAGCAGGGCGGCAATCATTCCGCGATGGGCTTGGCTCAGCATGCTATCCTGTGAAATAGCGCGACAAAAAGAGGAAATTCACTCCAAAATTTTCCGCCACCCACCGTTTTGTGGTGCTGGTACGGGTTCGTTTTCCTCGTTGTCTTCCGGTCCCGGATCGTCAGGCGCGTGCACGAGTGGAATCACCGGCTCTACTTTCGGCGGGGTCGTTCGCTTCACTGATCGGCGGGCGGAGGGTGCAGACGTGCGTGGCGCGGGCGGCGGCTGTTCTTCACTGACGAGCCGCGCCGGTTCAGATTGCAGTGGCGCTTCATTAGACTGCTCGACCTTGGCCTCTTCCGAACTCTCTAGCAGCGGCTCCGGCTCGATTACTGGTGCGCTGAGAACGCCCGTGAGCGGTACGCGCCATTCGAAGGCGTCGAGCCGGCCGCTGACCGGCGATATGGGCAGCCAGCGATCGGAGACGTGGCTGTCGGCGGTCCATTGCGGGTCGGGCGCGGCGTGCAGCGCCCGCGCCATCCACTCGCGCGCGCGGCCTTCGTCGTTGTGGTCCGCCCGTTCCAGTTCGGCCATGAGCAGCGCAACCCGTTTGGTCGGCGCCGACAAATAGGGAGCGAGAACCGCCCGCGCTCTGCCGAATTCGCGCGCGTCGATCGCGGCGCGCGCCACCGCCAGCGCGCTTTCGACGTGGCCGGGCGTTTTCTTCACCAGCGCCTCGATGCGATTGAGCCGGTCGCGCGCGGCGTCGCCGAAGCGGAGCTCCGCGTAAGTTTGCGCCAGTTCGGGATGCGGATTGGCGCGCCACGCCTTGTCGACCATGCGCGACGCCTTCCCCAGATCGCCGCCCTCCGCGAGCATGCGCCCGGCAAGCGCTGCTGCCGGCACCAGCGTCGGCGCGAGCTTTACGGCTTCGAGCGCGGAAGCTTTGGCATTGTCGCGGTCGGTCTCCTCCAAGGCCAGCGCGCGGGCGGTGAGCAGCACGGCGCGTTGGCGGCGATAGACGGCCTTGTCGAGCGCGCTCTTGCTGCGTTCCAACAGGGCGAGCGCGCCGGCCCAATCGCCGGTGGCGCAGCGGAATTCTAGCACCGCGCGGTTAGCCCAAGCGAGCGTCGGCGAAGTGCGCGCCGCCTCCTCCGCGTAAGCCCGCGCGCTGGTGTGATCGGCCCGGCGATGCGCCTCGATATGGAGGCCATGCAAGCCGAGGGTCTTGGTGTCGGGACGGCTCGCCATGGCGCGGAAGGCGCGGTCGGCGGCGTTGCGGTCGCCGGAAAGCTGCGCGGCCTGGGCGGAGAGCAGCAGCGCCAGCGGCTCGCCGGGCGCGATGCGATTGACTTCGGCCGCAAGCCGGCGCGCGGCGGCGACATCGCCAGAGCCGACAGCGACCAGTCCGTTCGAGATCGCCTCGTAGGCGCGCGCGCCGCGGCGGTTGCGGCGAAAATTGCTGAACATCGACGGCGAACGCCAAACGGTGCGAACGAGACTCCAGAGTGCAAGCAACAGCGCCACCAGCACCAGCATCGCCGCGCCCAGAACCATGAGTGAGGTTTCGATGCGCAGGCCCTGCCACACGACTACGACGTCGCCGGGCCGGTCGGCGATCCACGCCACCGCGAGCGATAGCGCACCGATAATGATCAGGAAGGAGACGACGCGGATCATTGGGTGTTGGTGCTGCTGAGAGCGGCGAGGGCGTCGGCGGCAATGCGCCGGCTTGCCGCGATGGCGGCGCTGCGCGCACTCACCTTTTGCACCCAGGGTGCGGCCAAGGTTTGCGCCGGCTGCGGCAGGCGCGCGATTTCGCTGACTGCGTCGGCGATGTCGCCGCGCTCGGCGTCGGCGTTGAGTCGCGCGATGATCGCCGCGGGATCGTTGCTCGGCGGCGCATCGATGGGCGTGACGCGCACGAGGTTCTTTGCGCTTGTCTCTAGGCGCTGGATGAAGGAGCCGTTCTTCGCCGCCGCGCCGGACGCTTGCAGCAAGGCAGGCGTGAGCTGCGACAGCTCGTGCGCTAGTGCCGCCGTGCCCGGCAGCCCGTCGGCCGCGAATGGTTCGAGCGAGGTCACGGCGGCCTGATCCGCGCCAAGCGTTTTCACCGCGGCAAGCTCGGCTTGATAGGGCGCGCCGCGCTCCACGACAGCGCGCAGGGCCTCGGCCGCGACCGCGGCGCGCGCCGCGCGATCGTCGGCGCTTGCGGGGTGGTGCGCAATGTTGTCGGACAGGGTTTTGACATTATCTTCCAGCGCCGCGATGCGGCCGGTGAGGGCATCGATGTCGCTGTGTTGAACCGCAGCCTTTGCGGCAACTGCGACGTCGTCAAGTCGGCGGCTAAGGGCGGCGAGCGAGTCACCCAGCGCCTTGGTTTGCGCTTCGACCGCCGTCAGCCGCGACGCCAGCGCTTGCTCGGGCGGCTGCGCCTGCAGCTCGGTCTGAATTTTGTCGAGCTGGGCGGAAATTCCGCTCGCGATGTTGTTCGTCCCAGTGGGCGAACCATTCGGCGTGGGTATGACGCCCGCAAGCCAAAGGCCTACGAGAATCAGGGCCATGACCACAGCGCCGATGCCGGCACCGACAACGTGGGGCCGGGCGGATTCCCACGTCGCATTCTTGCGGGGCTCCGGCGTAGCGCTAGTAGACGACGGGGCGTCCCGGCTCGCTGCCGCAGCCGGCCGCTCGGTTTCGATTTCGGTGGCCGTCAGATCGATGGTCGGCGGCCGCCGGCGCGGTGTGTTGTCGGACTCGCTCGTCATGCGGTCTCCTGACACAGTCTCCTGAAACGCTCGGTTAGCGCTGTCGCCGACTCACGGTCCAGACGCGAAGCAGCGCCGACGCATAGTACGCGGCGAGCATGACCGCCACAAACCGCATGCCGTTCGACTAACAACGCAATTAGCCCAGCTTTTGATGCAAAAGTTCGATCAGCGCGGCCTCAATGGGGCGCTGCGCGACATGGATGGTGCCGGCGCCGGCGTCGGCGAGCGGCTCGGCGATTTGGGCCGACAGACAAAAGTGGGCGGGCTTCAGCGCGCTTTCGAGCAAGCCGCCGCCGCGGGCTGCGTTCACATAGGCCTCGGCGGTGCGGCGCGAGAAATGCAACACGCCGTCGATGCTCTGCGCCAATGCATCAGTCGCAGCAGGCGGCAGACGTGCGGCCGCAACGGCGCGGTAAACCACGACCGTCTGCACGGTGAAATTTCGGCTGCCAAGCTTGGCGGCAAGATCGCCGGAGCGCTCCGCACCCGCGAGGTACAGAAGCGAGGCTCCCGGCGGCATACGCTCGCCGACCAGCCGCGCCAGATCGCCGACGCCGCCGTCAGCCGACCTCACGTCCGCAAAGCCGCTGTCGCGCATCGCCTGTGCGCTGCGGTCACCAACCGCGAACGCCGGCACTCCTGCGAGCACGTTCTTTCGCGGATGTGCCGCAATCGCGTGGGCGGCGTTGGCGCTGGTGATTAGAATCGCCGCCCACGGCCCGGCGCCGATTTCGGAAGCGGACAAAAATTCGATATGCATGAGCGGGGCGATGATGACTGTGTGGCCGCGCTGGCGGAGCGTGGCGGCGGTGCGCTGCGCATCAGGCTCGGGCCGCGTGAGAAGGAGGCGCACCGCCTAGGCCTGCGCGAAGAAATCGGCGCCGGCGCGGCGCTTCAATTCGCGACCCGCGTCGGTGCCGAGGGCGGCCGCGTCGGCGCCGCGGCCCTCGCGCAAAACCTCGACGGCCTCGCTGCCGTCGGGCCGGACGATGATGCCGCGAAAGCGCACGGCATCGCCGGCCACGCGCGCATGGCCACCAATCGGCGTGCGGCAAGAGCCGTCCAGCTCGGCCAGGAAGGCACGTTCGGCGGCGAGCGCGGTCGCCGTATCGGCGTCGTTGATCTTGTCGACCAGCGCCCGCGTGGCGTCGTCGTTCGCGCGGGTCTCGATGCTGATCGCACCTTGGCCGACGGCGGGCAGAAACTCCTCGATCTCAAGGATCGCGGTTGCGGCCGAGAGAAGGCCGAGGCGTTTCAAGCCGGCCACTGCCAAGATCGTGGCGTCCATGTCTCCGGCTTCGAGCTTGCGCAGCCGTGTCTCCACGTTGCCGCGCAGCGGCACGATCGTCAGGTCCGGCCGCAAGCGCTTGACGAGAGCCTGACGCCGCAACGACGCCGTCCCGACCACCGCGCGCTCGGGCAAATCGCGCAACGTCTTGGCGACGCGGCTGATAAATGCGTCGCGCGCATCTTCGCGCCGGAGAAAGCCTGACAGCACCAGGCCCGGCGGAAGCACCGTCGGCATATCCTTCGACGAATGCACCGCGAGGTCGATGACGCCGGCCAGCAGCGCCTCCTCTATTTCCTTGGTGAACAGCCCCTTGCCGCCGGCTTCCGCCAGCGGCCGGTCCTGGATCGCATCGCCGCTCGTGCGGATGACCCTGATCTCGATCTGCTCCGCCGGGACGCCGCATGCCGCCGACAGCCGGCTCAGCACTTCGCGCGCCTGGACCAAAGCCAGCGGGGAGCCGCGCGAGCCGATGCGCAGGATGGGCGATGCGGAGGAGGATTGAGCCATCAAAGCTTCAGATGCTACGTGCTGTCATTGCGAGCCTCTATATTACACCCATGGTTATCCTCGGCATCGAGACCACTTGCGACGAGACCGCGGCGGCCCTGGTGGAGCGGGCCGCCAACGGCACCGGCCGCATCATGTCCAATATCGTGCTCTCCC
>JASHVC010000639.1 GCA_030039655.1 Xanthobacteraceae bacterium
TGTGTACCACCGCTATAGAGATCATCTTCCCCTCAAAAAATATCTCACCAACCACGTCCTTTTGCTCGCTCCGCTGAATTTCCTATTCACGTTCTTTACCGTCGGAACACAAAAGGCGGTATTTGCGGCAAATACGGTTCCGGGTCTTGACAAGATCAGGGACAGCTACCCGCTCATTCGTGAAGAAGCCAAGGCGCTGCGCGATGCGGGTGTCTTTCAACGTGCACCGTCAGTAGATCAGCCCGGATACAACACGTTCGAAAAGGGCGGTTGGCGGCTGTACCCCTTGAAGTGGTATACGAAGGAATGCGGGCAAGTCGCGATGCAGATGTGCCCCAAAACCTGCGCCATCGTGGACTCGATCCCCGCTATCCGATCCGCTCTGTTCACTGTGCTTCCGCCCGGAGCGCGACTGGGCCGTCATCACGATCCTGTCGCTTCGTCCCTGCGCTATCACTTGGGTTTGTTGACGCCAAATTCGGAAAAGTGCGCACTGACCCTTGATGGAGTCGAATATCCCTGGCGCGACGGGGAAGAGCTGCTGTTTGACCAAACCTATCTGCACAGCGCCGTGAACAACACTGAGACGGTTCGCGTCATACTCTTTTGCGACGTGGAGAAAACGCAGCTGCGCGGCTTTGTAAAGCCGATTGCGGATGCGGTCGACTACGGCCTCGTTTCCAAATTCACTGGCGCGGACGACGAGGGAAAACGCTCATGGATTTCCACTGCCTATATGCCGATTTATAAATTGCGCTCCTACATCAAGGAGCAAATCAAACCGAGAAGTCTGCTCGCCTACAACATAATAAAATTCGGCAGCATAGGACTGGTCCTGTTTTTGATATATTGCGTGATCTGAAAACCAATTCCGAAGGCCGCTTACGGGGGACGGATATTCAGCCGGTGTACTCCAGAATGTGCATCCCCTGCCCCCAGCGGTCGATCAGATAGAGCCGGCCGTCGTCGTCGCACCCGATGTCGTTTGACTGGATGCCCGGCGTGCCTTCGGGCGTTTCCGGCACGTAACAGCCGACTTCTTTCGGATGCAACGGATCGCTTACATTCACGGCGCGCAGGCCGGCGTTGAAATAGGTGAGGAACACGATGTCCTTCCATGGCCCGCTGGCCGGAAGATTCTCCACAATGTTATGCGCGCCGAAGCGGCCCGGCCGATCGTAATATTTTTCCCGATCGGGCATGAAACTCGCGACCGGCACCGGATTCGTCTCCTCGCGCGCGTCGATCACCCACATGAACTGCGCGTCCCAGTATTTCTCCTTGGCACGCGCTTCGTCGGTCGCGACCAGATAGGGCCGGTCGCCGATCGGCCATAAGGTATGGTTGGAGCCCGGAAACGGCGGCGACCATTTGGCATGACCGACGAGCTTCATGTTGCGCAGATCGGTACAGTCGATGATCGAAATGCCTCCGCCCCACCACGCGCAATACATGCGGTTGCCGCGGATCATGGGCGGGCCGTGCAGGGTGACGGCTTCCTCGGCCGGCATCGGATCGTTGCCCACTTCGTCAGAGTCGGTTTTCATCCACGGCAGGCCCCAGATACTGATGACCTCGGGCTTGAGCGGATCTTTGATGTCGAGCGTCCAGATCACGCGCTTGAGCCAGCCCGGCGCGTCGTTGGGCATGAACGCAAGCCCGCGCTCAAGATCGACGCCGAAGCGATGCGGCCCGGAGCCCGGCATGTCGTAAAAGCCGATCGGCTTCGGCGCGGACGGCGTCGATATGTCAAAGATGAAAAAGCCCGCGCGCGCGTTCTTGCCTTTGTCGCCGGCAAGCCGCTCCGAATTTACGTAGAGCAGATCTTCGCCGACGATGCGCAGCTTGTGGCAATGAATGCCGGGCGGCGCGCGGAATTCGCCGACTTTCTTCGGCTTTTTCGGATCGCGCACGTCGTGCACGGTGAAGCCTTCCGGCCCATTGTAGCTCGAGCCGCCGACCGCACCCACATAGGCGTGGCCCTTGTGCACCTGGACCAGGCTGCCGCCGCCCCAAGCCGCCGACGGATCATGGCCGATCAGGCGAAAGTTCTTGGCTTCTTCGGGATAGGTGGCGGGCATGGGCAACTCCCAGTTTTTATCTGTACCGTATCTTGTACTCCGTCTCAGTCGGCGAAAGGGAATCGACGGAGGTAGCTTTAGTCTTTTGCGGGCATCAGTTTGCACTTTGGAGGTTTCCTCGCGATTTCAATGCTTTGTTTAGTTATACTCGGGACGCAGAAAGCGTATAACTTTTCTTGCAAGCCCGCCGCCGTATGTGTTATACGCAAATTGCACTGTGCGTATAACACATGCGATAATCTCCCATGCCTCCACCGTCACTCGTCCTACAGACGACCTATGCCGAGCTGCTCGAAAGATGCGCTGCCGCGGCATTTCATAACGCATTTCCGGAAGACGGAACCTTTGTCTCAAAGACAATAAAGGGACGACGATATTGGTACTTCCAACAATCTTCGAATGAGGGTCGAGAGCAAAAATACGTCGGCACCGAAACCCCGGAATTGCTTGAACGGATATCGAAACACAAACGAGCACGTGACGACCAACGAGAACGTCAAGCTCTGGTGTCTACGTTAGTACGATCCTTCGGACTACCGCGGCCGATATCTGAAATTGGAAATATCGTAGCTGCACTTGCTTCAGCCGGAGTATTTCGACTCCGCGGTGTCTTGGTCGGCACCGTGGCCTACCAGACTTATTCGGCGATGCTAGGCGAAAGACTTCCTCAGCCAATTCTTCAAACTGGCGATGTGGACATAGCACAGTTCAAAAACGTCTCCGTCGCGGTCGCGGATCGAACGCCACCGATTCTAGATGTATTAAAGAACGTTGATAAGACATTTCGATCCGTGCCGCATCTTCACGGCGACGCGAATGTCACTTCTTATGTCGCCAAAGGGGGTATACGTGTAGATTTTCTTACACCAAATGAAGGACCCGATACTGACACACCTCAGCCGCTTCCCGCATTTAAGACTGACGCCGAACCGCTTCGTTTTCTGGATTTCCTTATCCACGATCCAGAGCCAGCCGTAGTATTGTATGATGCAGGTACATATGCGCTTGTGCCTTCACCTCAGCGATATGCCGTTCACAAACTCATTGTTTCACGTCGACGTAAAGAAGGAACCGCCAAAAGGGATAAAGATATTCAGCAGGCTTCGTCGCTGCTTCGTCTACTCACGGAAAAACGACCTCAAGACCTCAGGTCGTCTTGGAGCGAAGCCTATGCGCGTGGAAAAACTTGGCGGCGCCTACTCGGCGAAGGCTTGGCTCAGCTACCGTCGGCGGTTCGCGACATCACCTTAAAAGCCGTTGACGCCCGCAGAAGTCTAATCCCCGGACTTGACCTCACGTTTAGCAACCCGACCCCGCAATATGATCTTGGCCGCGACATCGTAGCGTTTGTTGGCAAGGCGCTCGATGACAAAATCCAATGTGCCATATCTCGTGAGGCGCTCGACGACCACTATGGAACCAAAACCACTGAAGAGCGTGTCGCCAAATTCCTTGAGAATCGCTCTGCTATTGAAACAATGGCTCGTGAAAAATATCTGCACTGGCCAATAGAAGAACCTGACGCCGTTTTGATCAGAACCAGCGACGTGAAAAAACTGAAAAAAAGCAAGGTCGTGTAGGCACACCTCCGGATGCAACGGATACACCGACTGGCTTCCCGCGACACAAGCATTGTCGAAACTCGCGCTGACGGCGATGCCGAGCTGTTCGGCCATCCGCGCGGGCTAACCTTCCTGTTCACCACCGAGATGTGGGAGCGTTTTTCCTACTACGGCATGCGCTCGCTGCTCGTACTCTACATGACCAAATATCTGCTGCTTCCGGCGCACGCGGGCGACGTGCGCGGGCTGGCGACGATGAGGAGCGCGCTGGAAGCAATCTTCGGCCCGCTCGACGTACAGCCGCTGTCGTCGCAGATCTGGGGCCTTTACACCGGCCTCGTGTACTTCACGCCGATCCTGGGCGGATTGCTGGCCGACCGCGTGCTCGGCCAGCGCCGCACCGTCGTCATCGGCGCGTCGCTGATGGCGATCGGCCACTTCATGATGGCG
>JASHVC010000640.1 GCA_030039655.1 Xanthobacteraceae bacterium
CGGAACTGGATGGGCGACAAAATCGCCGTCATCAGAAACTGGTGCGGCCATTGCGGCGGTTTGCTGTTGGCCGAACAAGCCTGCCGGCTCAGTCCAGGCACGAGCGCTTGAATCCGCTTGGTGCGCTCAGCCTCCGGGATGTCGTTGCCAAGCGCCATCAGATCGCGTGCGGTGGTGGCTGCAGCCGCGGCGTCGCTTGCCTTGCGCGCCTTGGCGACGCAGAAGTCGCGCAGGCGCGCGAGCTTTGTTTCCGTAACGGGCGTGAACGTCGGAAAATACGTAGCGCCGTAGTCGCCGATAACGGCCGGCGTGGCTGTTCGCGTGGGAAACATCACACGCCACGGCAACCGCGTGTCGGTGGCGTACCATTGCAAAATGGCGCGGCCATCGGGTGAGGGGGCTTTCCACCATTGCGCCTTCTTGTTTCCAAGGGGCGCTTCGCCCTGGCAGACTGATTTATCGGAAAGCCATTCGCCCGGTGGCGTGTACTTTTGGCCGAGCGCAATACAGCCGTCAGGCGAATCCGGCGGGCCGGTGAGCTGATAGGTCTCCGTATTCGTAATCAACAGATCGACCGAGCCTGACTCGAGCCCGTACACGGTGGCGCGCATCGCCGGCAGCGAGCCGTCATAGGTGAAATCGCCGACGTCAAGTTGCTGGCGCAGAAACGGCAGCATCAGGCCGACCGCGTGCCATCGTTGCGGCAGGACCGGTGTTGTGGCCGGTGTGCAGGCCGACAGAATCGGCAGCATCTCCTCGCCTGTGGCGGATGCGGCGGAGACGAGAGCCACAAGAGTTGCCGCCAGAGCCTTGCCCGTTGCACTGGAGACAAAACGTCGAAACGCAGGTGCCGGCTGCATCGTCACTTCGTTGCTTGTTGCTTCTGCTTCGTGCGGGGAAAGCCATTTATACGCATTGCGGGAGCGTTGCGAAAGGCTCACACGCCGCCGGCTTTGCCGATAAACTTGGATGATCGAGGGCAGCGAGGACAGGGGTAGCGTGATGACATTCGCCGGGATCAACCATTGGGCCGTGCTCGTGGCGGCCGTGGTCGGCTGGCTTGCCAGCGCCGCGTGGTACATGAGCTTGGGCAAAGTGTGGGTGGCCGCGTTGGGTAAAACGCCTGAGCAAATGCACGCCGAGAGGAGCAAGCCCGGCGCATTTTTGCCGTTCATCTACGCCTTTATCGCCAACGTCATTATCGCCTGGATGCTGGCCGGAGTGCTTGGTCACCTCGGCGCCGGCCAAGTGACGGTGCTCAATGGCGTGATCTCCGCCGCGTTCCTGTGGTTCGGATTCATTCTCACGACGATGGCGGTCAATTACACGTTCGCCGGCCGCAGCATGCGCCTGTTGCTGATCGACGCCGGTAATTGGCTGATCGTATTGCTGGTGATCGGCGCAGTCGTCGGCGCGGTCGGTGTTTGAATAGTGCTAATGCCGGAAGTGCCGCGTGTTGGTGAACACCATGGCGACACCGTGGTCGTCGGCGGCTTTGATCACCTCATCGTCGCGCACTGAGCCTCCGGGCTGAATGACCGCGGTGGCGCCGGCTTCGATGGCGACCAGAAGCCCGTCGGCGAACGGAAAAAACGCGTCCGAGGCGACCACCGAACCTTTGGTCGCGGGCTCTTTTGCGCCTGCGGCTTCGGCGGCATCTTGCGCCTTGCGCGCCGCGATGCGCGCCGAATCGACACGGCTCATCTGGCCGGCACCGATGCCGACCGTGGCGGAATCCTTGGCGTACACGATCGTGTTCGATTTCACGTGCTTGGCGACGCGGAAGGCGAAACGCAGATCGCGGAGCTCGGCATTCGTCGGTACGCGTTTGGTCACAGGCTTGAGATCCATGTCGTCGATCACCGCGTTGTCACGCGATTGCACCAGCAAGCCGCCCGCGACGGTCTTTGCGGTCAAGCCGCCGGCGCGCGGATCGGGCAATCCGCCAGCGAGCAGGAGCCGCAGATTTTTCTTCGCGGCCACGATCGCAATCGCCTCGTCGGTCGCGTTCGGCGCGATGATCACCTCGGTGAAAATTTCAGTAATGGCGTGCGCGGCTTCGGCGTCGAGTGTGCGGTTGAGTGCAACGATGCCGCCGAACGCTGAAACTGGATCGCAGGCCAGCGCCTTGCGATAGGCGTCGAGCAGGCTTTCGCCTTCAGCGACGCCGCTCGGATTGGCATGCTTGATGATGGCGCAGGCCGCCGTGCGTTTCGGATCGAATTCGGCGACGCATTCATAGGCCGCGTCGGTATCGTTGATGTTGTTGTAGGAAAGCTGCTTGCCCTGCACCTGCCGTGCGGTCGCAACGCCAAAGCGTACGTCGGGCGTGCGATAGAACGCCGCCGACTGGTGCGGGTTTTCGCCGTAGCGAAGCTGCTCGATGAGCCGGCCGCCGAAGGTGCGATAGTCCGGCGCCGATTCCGCAACTTCCTGCGCGAACCAATTGGCGATGGCCGCATCGTAGGCGGCGGTACGCGCATAGGCCTTGGCGGCAAGCCGCCGGCGCAGCGCCAACGTCGTCATTCCGCCATGCTGCGTAAGCTCGCCGAGCAGCGCCGAATAATCGCCGGCGTCGACCACCACGGCGACGTCGTCGTGATTCTTGGCTGCGGCGCGGATCATGGCCGGGCCGCCGATGTCGATGTTCTCGATGCAATCGGCAAAATCGGCGCCGCGGGCCACCGTTTCCTCGAACGGATAGAGATTGACGACCAGAATATCGATCGGCTGGATCTCATGCGCCCGCATGGCCTCGGCGTGCTGAGGGTTGCCGCGTACCGCAAGCAGTCCGCCATGCACAGCCGGATGCAGTGTCTTGACCCGGCCATCCATCATTTCCGGAAATCCGGTGAGGTCGCTCACGTCGAGGACCTTCAGTCCTGCATCGCTCAATGTCTTTCGAGTGCCGCCGGTCGATACGAGCTCGATCCCGTGTCCGGCGAGCGCGCGGGCGAATTCTACCACGCCGGTCTTGTCCGAAATGGAAATCAGGGCGCGTGTGGCGCGGCGCAGGTGTTCGGTCATGGTTCGGCCTGTCATGCTCCGTAGGCGGAGCATCAAGTATCCGCCGGCGCATCGGAAGCCGCGCGACAGACAACTACACTCACTTCTGAGTTTACTGGATCGTCCGGTCAAGCCGGACGATGACACTACGGTTCGCCACGCCTGGGTCACGTCGGCAGCTTCGGCTCCTCGGCGCGTTCGCTGCGCGGCTGGCTCTTGGCCATAATGGCGGCGCCGGCCTGCAGGCTCCAGATCACGCGTGGGGTGTGGCGCGCGTGACCGTAGACGACGATCTGCATGGTCCGCCGTGGACCTTCGGCGCCAGCCAGATAAACGCTGTCCTCCAGTTCGACGCGCCCCTCGCGGATGCTGAAAGTCCACACGTCCTGGTCCGGCGCCATCAGTATGGCGCCGTGGCCGTCGGAAAGCCGCGTTGCCTTGACGGTCGGATGCAAATGGAAGCGCACGGCGTATTTGTCGCGCGAGGTTTGCACCTCCTCGCCGCCATCCGCGGAGCGGAATATGTCTTCGCCTTCGAGGCGCGTACCGTCGGCCGAGAGCGATATGGTGCGCTCGTGCAGGATGCCGTAGCGCTCGGCGTAGCCATCATGAGTCGCGCGCAAGACGATGGCGTCGGCTCGATCCTCGCGCAGCACCGTCACGCGGGTCGGGCCGTCCAGCATCGGCGAGCCGCCGAGCACGCGCCGGAAGGTCGGCGAGGAGAAGAAGCGGGCCGAGGACGTGTCGTTGAACGTCACCGTCGAATGCGAGGGCGTTGCGCGCGCCAACTGGCGCCAGTCGTCGCGCGCCGTCGGCGGCATGCCGCAATTCACGATCAGCGAATTGTGCTTAGGTGAGGAAAATTCAAAGGACAGAAAGCCCGCATGGGCTTCGAGGCTCATGTCCAGCGGCGGGACTTTGCCCACGTCCATGATCAGCACACCGCCGCCTGTATCCAGGCGCTGATAGCCGGAATGCGGCGCATTCGACACCGGCGCGCCACGCGTTTCGTCATAGGCCATGAGCGTGAGCAACAAGTCGGCCGGTGTCGCGCCCATGCCGTTGAAGCGCGCGAAGCTGCCGTCGGAATGGCGGAAGAACCGGAGCATCGGCATCATGCGATCGGTGGCGTTGAGCAGCGCCGGCGGCGGCGCGATGTTGCGCGAGGCGTAGGCTTGGCGCAGCGGCAACAGCTCGAGCAAAATTTCGATGATGGCGCCGGGATCGCGGCCCACGTGGCCCCCGTCGGGGAGAATCTGCCGTTCAAGTTC
>JASHVC010000044.1 GCA_030039655.1 Xanthobacteraceae bacterium
GGCCGCGTGCGCGGTGTGCGCGGCCGCCTCATCCACGACGTCGGCGCCTATGCACTGCAGGATGTGAACCTCCCGTACAATTCCGCCAGCACGCTCACCGGCCCCTACATGGTGCCGGCGCTGGCCATGGATGTGCTCGTTACCCACACCAACAAGACGCCGGTCTCCTCGGTCCGCGGCGCTGGCTATCCGCAAGCCGCGTTCGCCATGGAGCGGTTGCTCGATCGCCTCGCCCACGAACTGAAAGTCGACCGCGCTGAACTTCGCCGCCGCAATCTCATCCCCGCGGAGAAGATGCCGTACCTCAAGCCGCTAAAGACGCGCGCCGGCGAGCAGATCCAATACGACAGCGGCGACTATCCGGGCTGCCAGGCCGAGATACTTAAAGCCACGGGCTGGGACGATTTCCCGCAGCGTCAGGCCACGGCGCGCGCGCAGGGGCGCTATCTCGGCATGGGTCTGGCGCATGGCGTCAAAGGCACGGGCCGTGGCCCGTTCGAATTCGGCGGCGTGCGCGTGTCGCCGACTGGCGGCATTACGGTGTCGACCGGCGCGGCCGCCATGGGGCAGGGCGTCGCCACAGCGCTTGCGCAGATCTGTGCCGAAGCTTTCGGCGTACGCGCCGCCGACGTTACCGTCGTGGCGGGCGATACGGCGGCGGCGCCCTTGGGCCTTGGCGGTTTCGCCAGCCGCCAGACCGTCACCGCGGGCTCGTCCGTGCACGTCGCGGCGCAGGCCGTAGCCGCCAAGGCGCGCAAGCTCGCGAGCCATGTGCTCGAAGCCGCGGAAGATGATCTTGAAGTCGTCGACGGCGAGGTGCGCGTGGTCGGCGCACCGCAACTGTCAGTGAAACTCGGCGAACTGGCGCGCATGCTCAAGGGCGCGCCGGGCTACGGCTTTCCTCCCGGCCTCGATCCCGGCCTGGAGTCGAGTGCCATGGTCCGCCTCGATGCTTTGGCCTACTCGAATGCGTGCCATGTCGCCGAAGTCGAGGTCGACATCGAGACCGGCGCGGTGGCGGTCGTCCGTTACGCTGCGATTCAAGATGCCGGCCGCCGCGTCAACCCGATGATTGTCGAGGGCCAGATTCATGGAGGCATCGCCCATGGCATCGGCAATGCCATGTTCGAGTGGATGGGCTACGACGCCGCCGGACAACCCATCACCACGACGTTTGCCGATTATCTGTTGCCGACGGCGACCGAAGTGCCCAAGATCGAGACGCTGTATAAGGAGACGCCGTCGCCACGGAATCCGCTCGGCGTCAAAGGCGTAGGCGAGCTCGGGGTCATTCCTGCCGCCGCGGCGCTGGTCTCCGCCATCGAAGATGCTCTTTCGCCGTTCAGTGTGCATATCGCGCAGATGCCGATCATGCCGCATGAGCTCGTCGCGATGATCGACCGCGGAAAACAGCGCACGCCCTAAATCGACGAGAACTTTTTGAAGGTCGGCCGCCCTCTTCGGCTCGGCCCGCCCGACGCGAGGAGAAGAAGATGATAATCCGCCTTAAGTCCGTTCTCGGCCTTCTGCTCTGCACCCTGCCGCTGGGCGCTGCTGCGGTGACGCTGGTGCGCGCCGACAATTTTCCGTCGCGGCCGCTTCATCTCATCATGCCCTACTCGCCGGGCGGCATCGTCGATTTCACCGGCCGTGTCGTGGCGCAGAAACTCGGCGACGTGCTGGGCCAGACTGTCGTCCCGGAAAACCGCCCGGGCGCCGGCGGCATCGTGGGGGTCGATTACGTCGCTCACTCCGCTCCGGACGGCTACAATTTCGTGATCATGGATCCGGCCATCGTCATCAATCCGACGCTGCAGAAGGTGCCCTACGACATCTTCAAGGACCTGGTGACGATTTCGATTGTCAGCTCGTCACCGGAAGTTCTGGTGGTCGCGCCCGATCTCGGCATCAAGACCTATGCCGAGCTTGTCGCTTACGGAAAAGCCAATCCTGGCAAGCTCAACTACGCGTCCGCGGGCGTCGGCACCGCGCCGCATCTCGCCGCCGCCATGTGGGCGCTACGCACTGGAATCCAGGCGACCCACGTACCGTACAAGGGCGTCGGGCCGTCTTACGTCGATCTGATGAGCAACAAGGTGCAGATGCTGTTCTCCAGCATCGCCGGCGCGCTGCCGTTTACGTCTAAAGGCAGCGTCATCCCCTTGGCCACCACCGGACTGAAGCGTTCGCCGGTCTATCCTGATATCCCGACGGTCGCTGAGGCCGGTCTGCCCGGATACGACGTCGATCTCTGGCTTGGCATCTCCGGGACCGCCGGAATGCCGCCCGATGTGTTGGCCAAGCTCAACGAGGGCATCAACAAGGCGCTGCAGAATGACGAACTCAAGGCCGCCTTCGCCAAATTCGGCCTGACGCCGCGCGGCACGTCGTTGGCGGAAAGCGCAGCCTTCACTAAGGAAGAGTATGAGAAGTGGAAGAAGGTGATCGAGGACGGCCATATCACGCTTGATTGAGGCCGCCGCGCCAACTTTCACCGGAAGCTAAAATGAACAGTGCCGGGACCGCGTTTCGCATTGTGCTCCTGGCGATGGTGGCTTTGGCGTGCGGAGCGCTGACGGCTTTGGCGGACACGTTTCCGTCGCGGCCGATCCACCTGATCCTTCCCTATGCGCCCGGTGGCATCATCGAGTTTGTCGGCCGCACGCTGTCGCAGAAGCTCGGTGAGGTTCTCAGGCAACCCGTCGTGGTCGAGGATCGCCCAGGTGCTGGCAGCATCGTCGGCGTCGACTACGTCGCCCGCGCGGCGCCGGATGGCTACACCATCGTGCTCGCGGACCCGGCGATCGTCACCAATCCGACGCTGCACAAATCCCCGCCCTACGACATCTTCAAAGATCTGGTGGCGATCTCCATTGTTGCCACCGCGCCAGAGGTTTTGGTCGTGACCCCGCAACTCGGGGTCAAGACCCACGTAGCGCTGTTGGCTTACGGCAAGAGCAATCCCGGCAAACTCAATTACGCATCCGCCGGCATCGGTAGCACGCCGCACCTTGCCGCCGAAATGTGGAAGGCGCAGGCGGGTATCGACGCCACGCATGTCCCTTACAAGGGAATCGGTCCGGCATTCATCGATGTGATGAGCGGCAAGGTGCAGATGACATTTTCAAGTCTTCCCGCCGCCATGCCGTACATGAGCAAGGGTAGTCTCGTTGCCATTGCCGCGACCGAGCTCAAGCGATCTTCCATGTTTCCCGATTTGCCGACGGTGTCGGAATTGCTGCCGGGATATGTTGTCGATCTCTGGCTCGGCATCTACGGCACCGCGGGAACGCCACCCGATGTTCTCGCCACGCTCAACGCCGGCCTCGACAAGGCGCTGCGCGACGAGCAGCTCAAGGCTGCATTCGCCAAGTTCGGCATTGCGCCCCGCGGGACAACGTTGCAGGAAGGTGCCACCTTCACCAGGGAGGAGTACGAGAAATGGCGCAAGGTCATTACCGACGCCCATATCTCGCTGGATTGATCTTGCAGCGATGACCGACGTGACCGCTCCCTGGCCCACTGAACTGCGCCTGCGCAAGGATCGCAAAACCCTCGCGGTGACATTCGACGGCGGCGAGAGCTTCGAGCTTACCGCGGAATATCTGCGCGTGCGCAGCCCGAGCGCCGAAGTGCAAGGCCATTCGCCGAGTGAGCGTCGCACCGTTGCCGGCAAACAGGACGTGCAGATTCTCGAGTTGCACCCGATCGGCAATTACGCGGTACGGCTCGTGTTCGACGATATGCACTCGACCGGCATTTTCAGCTGGGACTATTTGTTCGAGCTCGGCCAGAACCGCGAGGAATACTGGCGCGACTATCTCGGTGAACTCGCGGAGAAAAATCTTTCTCGCACCGCGCCGTCGCGCTGAACCGCCAAGCCTTCAGCCGCGAACGGGTGAAAACCCTTAAGTCCGGCTTGCTCCGGTCCGTCAACTTTCAGTCAACCTCGAATCGGCATACTGCGGGAGTGTCGGGGTGGGGCGTACGATGGGGCGCCTTCCGGCATGAGAACGGCCTTGGTCCCTCTCCCTCGGGGCCGAGGCCGTTTGCTTTTTGTTTACCGATTAGCTCATCGTTTAGCTTTTGGCCGCGGTCAGCGGCGCCATCTGGCCTGAGATGGTGCGAAGACCTGCAGGCAACTTCGTCCTGTTGTGGGGCATTGCCCAACTTTGCTGGTACCCCCCAACCGATTTCGGCTAGTATCGGATGGGGCGGCACGAAAAACGATGCCGCACAACAGGGAGGAACACCGATGAAGTTGAGTCGATTTGCCGCAGCAATTTTTGCCGCCGGCACGATTGTGGCCAGCCAGGCGCAAGCCCAGGCTCCCGATCTCAACGCCATTCCCGACAAGATGCCGTTCAATATTCCCTACGGCCCAACGATCTCCGT
The DNA here is from genome assembly GCA_030039655.1 of Xanthobacteraceae bacterium. Next base: position 4,396 of record JASHVC010000044.1, read on the forward strand.
GGAGCGGGCCCAGGCCGTGATTGCAGCCGGCCTCGCCGAGGCCAAGAAGCGCGGCTGGGAGATGAACATTGCGGTCGTGGATCAGCACGGCGATCTGAAAGCCTTTGCGCGCATGGACGACGCGCAGCTTGCCTCCATTCCGATCGCGCAACACAAGGCGCGCACCGCGGCGCGGTATCGTCGCGAGACCCGGCTGTTCGAAGATCTGGTGATGAAGGGCGTCGCTTATATTCCAACGCTCGATGACGTCATCGCTTCGCGCGGTGGTATTCCGCTGGTGGACGAGGGCAAACTCATCGGTGCAGTCGGCTGCTCTGGCGGCACCGGCTCCCAGGACGAGGCAGTCTGCAAGGTCGCTGCGGCTCTGATCAACAAATAGTTCAAACGACCGTGTTCCGTAGGGGCGGGTCTTAGACCCGCCCCTACGCTTTCAATTGGAGACCTTTGCCCCTACCGCGGGATTTTGCGTGTAAAGGCCGACGACTTCGCCCTGGGCCAGAACTTTATCCTTCATGACTTCGAGCACGGTCCCGCCGTCGAAGCCCGGGGGCAACTCCAGAGACTTCACGCTCAGCGCGAAGACCGCGAAATGGTAGTGGTGGACGACCTCGTCGTTCCACGGCGGGCAGGGGCCGTCGTAGCCGTAATATTGTCCCTGCATCGCGTCGTTGCCGGCCGTGACCTTGGTGTAGTCGTTGAGCCCGCGAATGCCGGCCGCGGCCGGGGTGGCCGGCTTGCCGTGCACCACGCGCGCGTTCGAGTCCGCGCCTTCCTCTAGCGATCTGATACGCGGGGGAATGTCGACAAGCACCCAATGAAAGAACGTCCGGCGCGGAATCGCCGACGTCATTGTGGTGCCCTCCTTGTTGATCTTGTCGCGCTGTTCCGCAGGTGAATCGGTGTCGTAGAGCATGATGACGTAGGACTTGGTGCTGCGGGGCCCCCGTGACCATGAGATGCTCGGACTGAAATTAGGACCGGCCGCAGTGTGGCCTTGTGTCGCCGGCACGCAAAACGCGTATTTGTTCGGCATCATTTCGCCGTTTTTGAACGTGTCGACGCTCACCCTGAGTTCGCGGGCCGATGCCGGAATTGCGGCCATTCCCGTGGCCATTATTGTGGCGAGCACTCCGGTGGCGGCGGTCTTGATGATGTTCATTCCAACTCCAGAGTTCCAATGCCAAGGCGCAATGCAAATAAATATTGAGCGTCGACTCAAAGCTTAGCGGCGAGGATTTGGTCCGGCAATGCGGCTGCGCTGTGGCACAGGGCCGTGTGTTGCGCGCCGCGTCCGGTGTTGCGAGAATGTGCGGGAAAGCGGTGTGAGTGCCGAAAGTGCTATATCGATAGCGCCGGCGGCAGTGAGTGGAACAGAGAACGGGGAGAACATGCGAGCCTATCAATTGCCCAAGGCCGGCGCCGGCATCGAAGCGCTTACTCAAGTCGAGCGGCCCGATCCAAATAAGCCGGGGCATCGCCAGGTCCTGGTCAAGGTGCGCGCGTGCTCGCTCAATTTCCGCGACCTCGGCATCGTGCGCGGCAGCTACCGCATGCCGGTGCGCGAGAACATCATCCCGCTGTCGGACGGCGCCGGCGACGTGGTTGAAGTCGGGGCCGGTGTCACCCGGCTGAAAGCCGGCGATCGTATCGCCGGCAACTTTTTCCAGCGCTGGCCCGGTGGCGAGCCGGGGCCCGATGCCCACACCAGCGCCCTGGGCGGCGGCATCGACGGCATGCTCGCCGAATACGCCATGCTGGAGGAGGACGGCGTAGTGAAGATTCCGGCGCATCTGTCGCTGGAGGAAGGCGCGACCCTGCCATGCGCCGCCGTCACCGTCTGGAACGCCATGATGGAACACGCCAAGCTCAAGGCTGGCGAGACGGTGCTGCTGCAGGGCACCGGCGGCGTGTCGATTTTCGGTTTGCAGTTCGCGCACGTCATGGGCATTTCGGCGATCATCACGTCTTCGAGTGACGAAAAGCTCAAGCGCGCAAAATCCCTCGGCGCTGCGCATGGCATCAACTACAAGACTACGCCTGACTGGGAAAAAGCGGCGGTGGAATTCACCGGCGGCCGCGGCGTCGATCACGTGGTCGAGGTCGGCGGCGCCGCAACGCTGACGCGCTCGTTCCACGCCATTCGCGTCGGCGGCAAGATTACCATGATCGGGGGCTTGAGCGGCGGCGCCACCGAACTCAATCCCGGCCTGATCTTCGGCCGCCGCGCCAACGTGCAGGGAATTTCCGTCGGCTCGACGCAGATGTTCATGGCCATGAACCGCGCCATCGAAGTGAGCGTGATCAAGCCGGTTATCGACAAAGTCTTCGCCTTCGCCGACGCGCAAGCCGCCTACCACCACATGGCTTCGGGCGCGCATTTCGGGAAGATTGTTATCAGGGTGAGTTGAGGACCGGCGGTTCTCAACAGCAACTTTACCAATTGTTTAGCTGCTCGCGGCGCACAGACGCCCGCTTATTTTTCGGTCAACCTGTGAAGCGTATAAGCGCCATACCTTGTTGCAAAGACGCATCGCGGCGACAGGGTGTGCGGACGAGATGAATACTATGCGACTGACGCCAGGATTTCTGGTTAACACAAAGATATGGGACTTTGCTTGGATTGCCATCGGATTGGTGCTTTTGGGCGCATCAATCCATCCCGTGATTGATGGTGATGGTGTTTATCGCTTCAAAGACGCTGTCCTCCTTATGATGGGAGAGGTCCCAAGCAGTAAGTGGTCAGTTGTACAGCCGCTTCTGTCGCTGCCGCTTTACGCTTTGGGCTCCGCCTTTGGTTCCCCAGAGCGAATCGTTGCCTATTTCAATTACATTGTGTTCGTCGGCTTGATTGCCACGTTGTGGTGGGAATTCCGCGAGCAGCAAGAACGAAACAGCATCGTTGTACTGTTGATGGCAGCATCCATGTTCCCGCATCACCTGCAGCACTACTACGGCGAGGTGCTGACGGCGAGCGCCTGCACAATTGGTTTCGTATTATTGGAAAGACAGCGACACGCGCTTGCTTGCATTTTGATCGCGCTCGGCGCCGCGAACACACCCGCGGCGATTCCAGCCGTGACGCTGGCGTTGCTTTTTTATGTGTACAACACCGGCGCGTTCAATGCCCTGACCGCCATTGTTCTCGCAGGGGCAATGATCGGCGTCGAGTTCCTTTGGAAGTTCGGCGCCGTTGGGGCGACTCCGTATCTGCATGAGGGCGAGCGGGGCTTTCAAACTGTATTGCCCTATTCGGGTCTACCGGGGTTCAGCTATCCGTTCTGGTTCGGCGTTCTTTCCATCATCTTCTCATTCGGCAAGGGCTTGGTGTTCTTCGTTCCGGGGATTCTGTTGCGATGGCCTAGCTTGTACCCGCGAATGCCGAAGTCACAAGCGCTGCTCACGGATACGCTCTTGGTATTCGTTCTTGGCCTAGTTCTCGTCTATGCCAAATGGTGGGCCTGGTATGGCGGAGTATTTTGGGGTCCGCGGTATTTTCTCATCGCTTGCGTTCCGGCCAGCATTCTTTTTGCCTACAGTCTTTCGCGGCGATTGGCGGCGTTGCCCGTTGTGCTGCTTCTCTTGAGCGTTTGGGTTTGTGCGCAGGGCTATCTTTACGGCTTGGAGGCAATCGAGCCTTGTACTGATAACCAATACGCGCTCGAGGCGCTGTGCTGGTATACGCCTGAATTCTCACCGTTATGGCGGCAATTCGTTATCGGTTTCTCCTCGGTCAGCCCCATACGGCTCCTCTACGTCGAATGGTGCGTAATCTCTATTGTCTCTTTGTTGCTTCAGTCCTTGCGGCATTCTTCCCGAACGCAAAGCTCAGTCGCGGCTCCCGGGGCGTCGCCGAGCATTTATTAGCTCATACCGCCACCCAACATTTCCGCTTTCTTGGATAGAGCCGCCTGACCGCTGGTTCCAATTTGTGCGGTTCAACTTTGATCGGAGTTCTTTTCCCTAAAGATCGAAGTGCTGCCGCGCCAATTTGCACGCGTCATCCCCCGGCAAACAAGCTCGGCAAACGGCAGGCCTGACAGCATAGACCGCGCAGGCTGTCGAAACACCTACCTCTCCGATGAGCGCCGCACAGCGACTGCCGTGACAGCGCATGCGTCCCAGGTCCCTATCGACGTACGCTTGGGGGATACGAGCGAGATCGGCATCGTCCTCCAAAGAGAACCGAGGCCATTCCGCCGAGAACGAACAGCACGCGCCGCAGGTTCGACATTCTGAGGCGGTAAGCTTGGCTACCGCGGGCAAAGACAGTCACCTGACCTTTAGGTTGACCGCGGACTCTTTCCCCCGATTGCTCTCGATCTCATACTCGACTGTTTGTCCCTCGTTCAGCGAGCTGAGGCCGGCGCGCTCGACGGCTGAGATGTGGACAAACACGTCCTTGCCGCCCTCTTTAGGCTGAATGAACCCATATCCCTTCGTTGGATTGAACCACTTCACGGTGCCTGTCGCCATTTCTGTCTCCGGTGTTGAGCGTGCACCATAAAGGTCGCGCCCGGATACGACAAGGGCCGCGATCGGTCTGGCTGGCGCGCCGAGCATGCCAATAAGATTGCGAGTCCCGTGCCCTGTGGTCGGCACGATCTTGATGTGGGGCAGTTTGAACGGAGCTTCTTTGGGATCGACCACGTTGTTGATCACTCTGTAAAAGTGGTGTGCTCGATTCGTAGGGCCGCCAAACTTGACCTAATTGTCACGCGCGATCATGACGAAGTTTGGTCTACGCGGTTCTCGCGGAAGGGGCTCAGGGTCCCGGTCGTCGGAGCCAATTAGTGCTTTCGCGCATCGACGAGGAAACAGAGAATAGTTTTCTCGCCGAGCGCTTTGGCAGCTTCTAGGCGATGCAGACCTTCAACGAGCACGAAACGGGCGCCATCCACACGCACAAGGATCGGCGACTGCTGACCTTTATCGAGCATGCTCGCGGCGATTTCGTCTACGCGCTTTTGATCAAGGGTGGCCCGCCGCTTGACTGGCACGTAGATGTCCGCAATCGCGACGGTCTCGCATTTCATCATATCGGATTCACGTCCTCATTGGTCGTGCATTTTGACTCTTTCCTATTCGGATGCCTCTGCGTAGCCGGTCCTAGAGATTAGCCGTTGAGAGACCCCGTTGCCGGATCCATAGAAGAGTCCACGAGTTTTCCACGGGTCCACAGATTGATTTCGTGGTTTCTTCGGCATCGAAGCGTAACGACGGATATGTAAATCAGGGCTGGCAGCCGTAATATAGCGCGCTAGCTGGTGGGCGCTGTAGGGATTGAACCTACGACCTCTCCCGTGTGAAGGGAACGCTCTCCCGCTGAGCTAAGCGCCCGACCAACAGTGTCGGATTTAAGGAATGGCTGCGCGGGGTGTCAAGCGACCCGTCGTCGTCTATCGCGTTGCGATCGCCAACTTCGCATGGACTCGAAGGATTCAGATTACTGGATCACCGGCCTTCGCAGGTGACGAAGAGCGCGAGGGGCCGCGACCGCCGCTCCGTAGGACTACACTTGGCGAGAGACGCTTGACTGCAGCGCGCGGATGCGGTCGGCGAGCGTGCCTTTTTGCTCGCCGGCGGGGCCGACTCTGTCACTGCCGCCGCTGCCGTTCGTCCCATGGCCAACGGTTCCGTTCGAGATCAGGGTCGCGACCGGCGAGCCCGGCCCTTCCAGCGCGGCGGTGAGGCGGGCGACTTCGGCCGCGACGCCGCTGACGTGGTCGCGCACGAGCGCGGCAGCTTCAGCTTCTTGCTCCAGCTTTGCGATCTCGGCCTGCAGCCTGGTGCGTTCCATAGCAGCGGTGGCGAGCTGTGGCCGCAGCTGATCGCTTTCGCCGCGCAGTCGTTGATTCTCCTCTTCACGCTCGGTCAAGAGCCGGGTCTTCTCGCTGAGGCTGGCTTCCAGTTCCGCCACGCCCTTGCTGAGCGCTTCGGCTGTGCCGACGTGCGCCGCAAGCTGCCTCTCGAGATCGGCGACGCGCGCATTGAGTCCGTCGATCTTGCCGCGCGCATCGGTCAAGTCGGTGGTCGCCGCGGAAGACGTGCCGCGCTCGTGAGTCAGCTTTTCCTCGGCCTCCTTGATATTGCGTTCGAACTCGGCGGCGCTGATCTTCATGGCCTCGACCTGCGCGCGCATGGCGGCAAGCTCGACGCGCTGACTGTCGGCGCTAATCGATTGGTCGCCGAGTTCGGCGATCAGCTTGGAAAGCTCGGCCTCCTTTTCGGAAATTATGCGCTCGGCTTCGCGCAGCGAGCTGCTCTTGAGTTCGTGTTCCTCCTCCGTCGTACGCATCTGCTCGATGAGCGTCTTGTCGCGCTCTTCCAAAGAGAAGATCGTCGCAGTCTTTTCGCCGAGTTCCTTCCTGAGCTGATTGAGGGCGTCGTTCTTCTTGCCCAGCTCGGCCAGTTGCGCCGTCGTCTTGGCCTTCATCTGCTCCACGTTCATTTCCAGGCGCCGGGTGGCCATAGCAAACTCGGCGCGCAGTTGATCCTTGTCGGCGCGGATTTCGGCGATGGTCAACGGAGTTGCGGCTTCCAGCCGCCGCATGGTCAGGCGTACGGCTCGGTTGTGCACGAGCGGAAAGAACAGGAGCGCGATCAAGGCCGCGGCTAGAAAGCCGATGCCGAAATACATGATCATTTCGATCATGATCTACTCCTCCAACCCCCTGCCTTCCCTCGGCCGTGCATCGGTGAGGATTTATCGTTTACGTCGGATACGGACAGGGGAGGGAAGGTAGGGGACGGGATCGCCCTGCCCGAGCGGG
>JASHVC010000045.1 GCA_030039655.1 Xanthobacteraceae bacterium
ATCATCCCCAACGCGCTCGCCGGTCTCGATCCCTATGAACTGATTGACGCCGGCACCCTCGCGGCCGATTTGCGTCGTGCACTTGCCCGAACCTCCCTCCCCGGCAGACTCTCACCGAAAGTTTCGGTGGCGATCGATGGCGGCGGCGCGCTCGGCCTTGAAAACCTCTCCGCCGACATTTGCCTTTGCGCGCGAAGCTCAAATGGCGATGTGATGCTGGACGTTTCCGTCGGCGGCGACACTGGAAGTGCGGTCCCTCTTGGCATGGTCGCGCCCACGAATGGTGTCGGAGCCGCCGTCCGGGTGCTTGAAGTCGTCGCGCGGCGCGGGCGTGCGAGTCGTGCGCGCGATTTTCTTGCGGCCGAGGGAATTGAGCCGTTTCGCGAGTCCCTCGACGGGTTGCTTCTAACCTCCGCTCGTCCCCGCGAAAGCGGGGACCCAAAGCTGGATTCCCGCTTGCGCGGGAATGAGCGGAAACTCGCAATCGGACGACATTTCCTGAGCGATGCCTCGTGCGCGCAAGGAATTGGACTCGCCTTCGGCCATTCCGACGCAATCTCCTTAGAGCGTTTGGCCGATGCCGCTGAGGAGGCGGGCGCACAGGGTATGCGCGTCGCACCGGGCCGCACGCTCCTTGCCGTCGGCCTCACGCGCGACTCGGCTACCACCTTCGCAGCCGCCGCCGAACGCCTCGGCTTCATCACGCGCGCCGACGATCCACGCCTGAACGTCGTCGCCTGTGCCGGCGCGCCGGTCTGTGCCTCCGCACATATTGCGGCCCGCGCCACGGCGCCCCACCTCGCCGACATCGCCGTTCCCTATCTGGACGACTCATTCAAGATTCATATCTCCGGCTGCGCCAAGGGTTGTGCGCATGCCGCACCCGCGGCGCTTACCGTCGTCGGCACGCCGACGGGCTGCGCCCTCGTCGCCAACGGATCGGCGCGCGACGAACCGTTCGCCGTTGTGGCGGCGGATCAATTGCCAGCGGCGGTTCTGAACTTCGCTCGCGGGGCCCGCCATGTCTGAGCGTTCGGCCTATCTGCGCGACGGCGCAGCGATCTACAAGCGCTCGTTCGGCATCATTCGCGCTGAGGCGGACCTGTCGCGCTTTTCCGCCGACGAAGCCGACGTCGCGGTGCGTATCATCCACGCCTGCGGACAAGTGGACGTTGCGCAGCACATCGTGTTTGAGCCTAACTTCATCGCCGCAGCACGCGGCGCGCTCGCGGCCGGTGCGCCGATCTTCTGCGACTCCGAAATGGTGGCGCATGGCATTACGCGCGCGCGCTTACCAGCGGGCAACGACGTGATCTGCACGCTCAATGATCCGCGCGTTCCCGCTTTGGCCAAAAAGCTCGATACTACGCGTTCCGCAGCAGCTCTCGACCTTTGGCTCGATCGCCTCGCTGGCGCCGTGGTGGCGATCGGCAATGCGCCGACGGCGTTGTTCCGTCTGCTTGGTCTCATCGACACTGGCGCGCTGAAACCCGCTGCCATCATCGGCATCCCGGTCGGCTTCGTTGGCGCCGCAGAATCGAAAGCGTCGCTCGCCGCAGACCCGCACGGCGTGCCGTTCCTCATCGTGCGTGGGCGCATGGGCGGCAGCGCCATGACGGCCGCCGCAATCAACGCCCTTGCGAGGGCCGGACTATGAGCGCCAAGGCCGGCAAATTGATCGGCGTCGGCGTCGGCCCGGGCGACCCCGAACTCATAACGCTAAAAGCGATGCGGGCGTTCGGCGCAGCCGACATAATTGTCTTCTTCGCCAAGGCGGGCAGCGAAAGCCGCTCGCGCGCCATTGCCGCGCGGCACCTGCGCGCCGGCATCATCGAACTGCCGTTGCTTTATCCGGTCACCACCGAGCAGCCGAAATGCAGCAGAGGTTACCGTGACGCCATCCGCGACTTCTACGACGGCGCCGCAACAAAAATCGCTGCCCATCTCGAAACCGGCTGCACAGTGGTCGTGCTCTGCGAGGGCGATCCGCTGTTCTATGGCTCCTACATGCACTTGCACACACGGCTGGCGCCGCGTTTCGCCACCGAGGTCATCGCTGGCGTTACCGGCATGTCGGGCTGCTGGTCGGCGGCGGGAATGCCGATCGCGCAAGGCGACGACGTTTTTACCGTGCTTGCCGCGACGCTGCCCGAAGACGAGCTTGCGCGTCGCCTTGCGGACACTGACGCCGCCGTGGTGATGAAAGTCGGGCGGCATCTGCCGAAGCTGCGCCGTGCGCTCGCATCCAGCGGGCGGCTTGGGCGCGCGATCTATGTCGAGCGCGGCACCATGACTGACGCGACGATGATTCCGCTTGCCGCCAAGAACGATGACGAGGCCGCATACTTTGCGGTCGTCCTGGTGCCGGGCTGGGAGCAACGGCCGTGAGCGGAACGCTCACCGTTGTCGGGCTCGGGCCGGGCGATCCGCATTATTTGACGCCGGAAGCAGATGCTGCGCTGGCCGCCGCGCAAGCGCTTTACGGCTACGGCCCTTATCTCGATCGCGTTCCAACGCGCGCCGGTCAGAGCCGAAACGCGTTCGACAATCGCGAAGAGGCCGCGCGCGCCGCCGCCGCCCTGAGTCACGCCGCTCGTGGCAGCAATGTCGCCATCGTGTCCGGCGGCGACCCTGGTGTTTTCGCCATGGCGTCCGCCGTGTGCGAAGCGATTGCGACCGGGCCCGAGGCGTGGCGCGCACTCGATGTCGCGTTCGTCCCCGGCATTACCGCCATGCTCGCCGTCGCGGCACGGATCGGTGCGCCGCTGGGTCACGACTTCTGTGCGCTTTCACTGTCCGACAATCTCAAGCCGTGGGAGCTGATTGAGCGCCGGCTCGATGCCGCCGCAGGCGCTGGATTCGTGATCGCGCTCTACAATCCCGTGTCGCGGGCGCGGGCTTGGCAATTCGCCAACGCGCTCACGCTGTTGCGCCGCCATCTGCCGCCATCAACGCCGGTCGTGTTCGGCCGCGCCGTCGGACGCCCGGATGAACGGGTTGACGTAACAACGCTCGACGCAGCCGATAGCAAAAACGCTGACATGGCGACGCTGGTCATCGTCGGCTCGCGCGAGACTCGCGTCGTCGCGCGCCCCGGCAAGTTACCGCTGGTCTATACGCCCCGCGCTGCCGTGGAGGTGAGCGCATGATCGAGCCACGCAAGGGCCTCCTCGACGGTGTTTACGCTCGGTGCGTCCGCATCCGGCGGCCGGTGCAGCATGATCACCTCGATGCCGAGCGCGCGCGCGGCGGCGATCTTGCCATAGGCCGCGGCGCCGCCGCTGTTCTTCGATATGACAACTTCGATCTTGTATTCTGTCATCAGCGCGCGATCACTTGTTTCGCTGAACGGGCCGCGCGCGGTGACGTAGGTGACATGCGGAAGTGGCAGAGGCGGGTCAACCGGATCGACGCTGCGGATCAAATAACGGTGCTGTGGGGCGCGTGCAAAAGGCGCGAGTTCGTTGCGGCCGATGGTGACGAACACATCGCGGCCTTTCAGGCCGATGGCATCAGCCGCCGCACGCGCATCCCTGACCTCGATCCACCGGTCCCCCGCCACTGCGCTCCAGGGCGCGCGACGCAGCGCTACAAACGGCACGGCCATCTCGCGTGCCGCCGCGGCGGCGTTCTCCGAGATGATATTCGCGTAGGGGTGCGTGGCGTCGATCAGCGCGTCGACACGCTCTGCGGCGAGATGATCCGCCAAGCCCTCGGCGCCGCCAAAACCGCCAACACGGATCGGCACGGCATGCGCAACCGGCGTGGCCGTACGTCCGGCGAGCGACAGCGTCACCTCAAGGCCGGTGCGCTGAGAGAGCCTTTCCGCCAATTGCCGCGCTTCCGTCGTGCCGCCGAGGATGAGGATTTTCGCCATGCCGCTTCCTGACGCGATCGAGGCCGAGACTGCCGCATCGCCGCGCTGGCTGTCCATCGTCGGCATCGGCGAGGATGGCGTCGAGGGCTTGAGCGCGACGGCACGCGGACTCATCGGCGCAGCCGAAATCGTGTTCGGCGGACGGCGCCATCTTGCGCTGGTGGCGCCGCTCATTCGTGGCGCGGCGCGGCCGTGGCCGAGCCCGTTCGACGGCGCGGCAGACGAAGTGCTGCGGCATCGCGGGCGGCAGATCTGCGTGCTTGCCTCGGGCGACCCGTTTCATTATGGCGTCGGCGCCGTGCTCGCGCG
>JASHVC010000641.1 GCA_030039655.1 Xanthobacteraceae bacterium
CCTGCTCGGGACTGCCATTATCGCCGGCAGGCTTCTCCTCCGGCGACGTTACGGCGCGATAAGCGTTCACCAGACCTGCGCCGAAGTCTGCATGGTCGTCAGGAACGCCCAGCGGCTTGGCGGTCGCGGTCAGAATCGAGCGGATATCGCTAGGCTTAAGATCGGGCTGGTGTTGCAGCAGCAGCGCCGCCACGCCGCTGACATGTGCCGCGGCAACCGACGTTCCGGTGGTGAGCGCATAGGAATCGGAAGGTGCGAGGGCGAGAATCTGAACGCCCGGTGCCGCAACGGCGACGTACTGACCGCGATTGGCCGAATCAAACAAACCGTCATTGTCGTCGGTCGCCGTCACCGCGATCACGTCGGGATCGGCGCCCGGATAAAGCGGCGCCGCTTTCGGGCCCGCGTTGCCCGCCGCCGCGACCAGCACGATCCCCTTCGCGTATGCCGCCACCAGCAGGCGATGCATCGTCGGGTCGGGCGGACCCGTAAAGCTCATGTTGATGATGCGGGCGCCGTTGTCCGCCGCCCACTGCACGCTCTTGTAGATGGCAAAAGAAGTTCCGTTTGAATTATCGTCAAACGCGCGCGCCGCCAGAAGTTCGGCGCCCGGCGCTATGCCCTCGAGCTTCCCGTGCGAGATGATAGCGCCCGCCATGGCGGTTCCGTGCTTTTGCGGCTTGCCGTCGCCGCCAAGCGCGTCAAAACTTTTGACCATCGTGCCGTTGATATCGGGATGCCCAGCGTCGATCTCTGAATCGATGACCGCAACCGGTACATCCTTTCCGGTCGCGATCTGATGCGCTTGATCAACTTGCAGTTTGCTCAGCACATATTGGGCGGGATCGCCTTGTGTGCCGCCGACGGTCGGAGCAGCATCCTCCTGCAACGAGAACAGGTAGTTTGGCTGGACGCTGGAGACGGCGTCCAGATTGGTGAGCGCACCCACCGCGCTCAGCGCCGAACGGCCACCGCCGACGCGCCAGCGATAAAGGGTCGCGCCGATCAGCGGAAAGCTCTGGGTTTCCAGTTGCGTCAGATTCAAGCGCCCGGCGAGACGGCGGATCGCTTGCGGCGATGTGTTTGCGGAAAATTCGGTGATGATCTCGTCCGCCACGAAGCGCTGTTCGCCGGCCGCCGGCAGGCCGCCGCGCGGATTGAACGCGGTATTGTTGGCGCCACTATTGGCACCGTTATTGCCGCCGGCGCCGAGGACCGGCGGAGTGCTGACGTCGATATCGCAGTGGTTGAAGCGGTAATGCGAGCCGCCGCCTTCGCAGGAGTTGATGCCGATGTGCCTGCCAATGGGCCGGCCAAACCCTCTATGCGCGCCCGCCGCGGCCGCTGCCGCCGCGGCTGCATTCGGGGGCCGAAACACGCCGATACCGGGCGACACATTATGAACGCCGACGCCGGCACGGATTGGTACGCGAACCTGCGGCGCCCTGAACTCCGCGAACGCGGGCTCGGAACCGCAAAGACACGCGGCCGCCAGAATGACGCTGGAGAGCGTCAACCCAAACCCAATCAATTTGCTTGCGCTGTTCCGTATGGTGGGCCGCCTACTGGCGGCTGCGAACGGAGCGTCGAGTGAAGTCCTGCTTAGCCAAGCGGTCAAGCGGGCATGTGCGCGCCAAGATCCAGAACGAGCTACCATTGCGCATCACTCCTTGGCGATGAAGCCCACAACGCCATCGGCCTGCAGCTTCTTTACGATGTTGGCGAGGTCCGTATTGGAGACCTTGTTCGGCGATACCCGGACCCGAAATAGCCCGCCTGGCGCAGGGCCGTCAGCGATGGTGAGTTTGTTGATTTCCAGGAATTTGCCGATATCGGCAGCGCTGGCCTGCGGCTGAAAGCGGATCAGCGCATAGGAGCCATCGCCACTTGCCGCACGCGACAAAGAGGCTGTTTGGTAGCTGGCAACGCCGTGGGCGCCCTCTCCTTTGAATACAAAACCGGCGATCAATCCGGCCTGCAGAACGATGGCCAGCACCGCCGCGCTCGCCGACCACGCGAGCGTACGCGGCGAAAGGCTGGCGAAGAATTCGCGAACGCGCGCGCCAAGAGTCGCGTTGAGTTTGGTCGACGCCGCCGGCGCGCGTGCGGGCTCGGCGTCGATTTTGACGAACAAAGCCTCCATCGCGCGCGCGGACGGCGCACCCAGCGTCTCGTTGACGTGAATAGTCTCGCCGAGCTCCTCGCGCACCAGCGCATAACGGCGCGCAAGCTCCGGATCGTTGGCGAGCGCGGCTTCAACGCGCTGCTTGTCGCGCTGGCTGAGCGTTCCCGCCGCGTGCCAAGGCAGCAGCAGCTCGACTTCGTTCACATCGCTTTCATTTGCTGCCGTCATGGCCAACCTCGATCAATTCCTTGCTCCTTGAGGAGCTCCGACAGTTTCCGGCGCGCGTAGAACATGCGCGTCTTCACGGTCGCCTCCGGAATGCCGACAATGCCCGCGACCTCTTCCACCGACCTCTCGTGGTAGTAAACGAGGTCGACGACCTCCCGGTGCTCGGCTGAGAGCTTGCCCAGGCATTGCCGCAACACGGCGGCTTTATCCTTCTTCGCCAGCGAGACCTCCGGATCGTCACTGTGATCCTCGATCGTACCGGCCGTTTCCTCGTCTAGCGCCTCCTCCGTACGTTTGCGCAGAGACGAAAGCGCCTTAAAGCGGGCGATACTCAGCATCCAAGTCGACGCCGCTGACCGGCCCTCGAATTTGCCGGCCTGCCGCCAGACGTCGAGGAACACCTCGCTGATCAAATCCTCCGCCGTTGCTTCGTTGCGCACCAGCCGCAATACAAACCGGTAGACCCGCACATGGTGGCGTGCGAACAGCACCTGCATGGCGAGCCGGTCGCCATTGGCAATCCTTCCGATCAGAACCTCGTCCGAAGTCGTCTGCATCGGCCGGCTGTCGGCTCGCTAATAGGTCGTCGGCGGCAGCGTTTGGGTTCAAGCCGGGCCAAGAAATTCCGCCGCGAGCTACCGGCCATCCCCCTGTGCGGACGCCAGTTTCCCCTTTTAGCCACGATTGGGCAAGCAGATGGGCCCAAAGGGCTTTTCGTGGCCTTTTCGGCGCCGTTGGGCCCGGCACGCCGACAACCAGGCCGAATTCCGCGGTCGGAGGGGGCCCCTACAAGGAAGGGGTGGCCATGGGGCCGCCAGGGTTCTTGGTCACCGCGTGAAGCCCTTTATCACCCCTACAGACGCTGGTTGAATTGGCCGACTCAGGCCTTTAGGGTAACGTCACGCAAACGATCGAGCGCTCGTCCCGCGTAGGCTCATGGTCCGAACCCTTCCAGCCCAAAAGAGCAGTTCCGAACCGTAGCCGCGAGAGGACGGCGCCGCTCGCTATGGAGCAGGCGTTATGTCGGAAGTCAGCGTCTGGGATTTTCTTTCAAACAACATCGTCGCCCCCGTACTCGAGTGGGCGAAGCCCCTGCAGCCGTTCTGGGACACGCTCGCGCAGAACCCGCAGCGGCTAGCCGTGATCTGTATTATTGGCGGCGCCGCGCTTGCCATTACCGGCGCACGCTTGTTGCTGTTTTCGATCGTGCTCGTGTTGGCAACGCCCGATATCGTCACAGCACTTGGCGCCCACTTCGACCAAACCGCCGTTGACCTGACAAAGATACTCTATGCGATCGGCATCGTCGGCGGCACGCTCGGCGCCATGGAAGCAACGCTGAAGCTCTTGTTCGGCCGCGAAGCCGGCGCCTTCGCCTTCGTCACCGTCATCGGCACGGCGTTCGCAACGCTCATTCCATTTATTCCGCGGCGGCGGTGATACAGATCGTTCTGTAAAGCTTTGGTGCGGACGGAGGGAAACGGCAATACTGGATGTATCTATTTGAAATCACAAGATAATTTAGAGTGATAGGCCGGCGTTTTGTAGTGTGTTTTGTAGCAAAAAAGTTCGCGATTCCTAGTCCAGCAATGCGAGAAGTCCTTCTAGCAATTGCAGCGGACTGGGCGGACAGCCGCGAATGTGCAGATCGACGGGGACAACAGCGTTGACGCCGCCGACAGCAGCGTAGCTGCCGGCGAACAAGCCGCCATCGGCGGCGCAGGCGCCCACGGCGACAACCCATTTGGGGTCCGGCGTCGCGTTGTAGGTCCGCTCCAACGCCTGTCGCATGTTGCGCGTCACCGGTCCGGTCACGAGCAGAACATCGGCGTGGCGAGGCGAGGCGACGAAGCGCAGCCCGAAACGCTCGAGATCGTAGAACGCATTGTTGAGCGCATGGATTTCCAGTTCGCAGCCGTTGCAAGAACCGGCGTCCACTTCGCGAATCGCCAGGCTACGGCCAAGCCGGCGCCGCGCCGCACGCTCGACACTTGCGGCCAACTCGGCGAGTGCAGCGTCGTCAGGTAAGGGGGGGCGTTCGGTCAGGGGTCCGCGCGTCAGCCCTTCAAACAATGTCCTGCGCATTACAGATCGTGCCCAGAGTAGGAGCAGTTGAACGATTTGTTGCAGAGCGGGAAGTCGGCGACAATGTTGCCTTCGATCGCGGCTTCGAGCAGCGGCCACTGAAACCACGACGGATCGCGCAGATGGCAATGCATGACACGTCCGCCATCGATCCGAACCCAGACCAGCACATCGCCGCGGAAGCCTTCGGCGAGACCGAATCCTTCGCCTGCGGCCGTATTGTCGAGCCGGTCCGCAATCGGCCCTTCCGGCATCTGATCGAGGATTTGCCCGATGAGCGACAAGCTCTGCTCGACTTCGCGGATGCGCACCCATACCCGGGCATCGACATCGCCCGCGGTGAGGACCGGCACGGCGAACTCAAGTTTGTCGTATGGCGGGTAGCCGGGCGATTTCCGTGCATCGAAATTGCGGCCGCTGGCGCGTCCGACATAACCCGGCGCTCCGAACTGCTGCGCCAGTTCCGGACGAACAATCCCGGTGCCGGCGGTGCGGCCCAAAAGCGACGTGGTGTTGTCGTAAAGTTCTATCAGGCGCGGAAAATACTGCCCGATGTGCTGCGCCGTTTCGCGAATACGGATTGCGCCGTCAGGCTTAAGATCGTCGGCAAC
>JASHVC010000642.1 GCA_030039655.1 Xanthobacteraceae bacterium
CATCGCCGTCATCTTTTACGCCACGCGCCAACAAATGACCGCGGCCGACATCCTGTCGCGCACCCACGGCAGCCTCGCGTGGGCGTCCTACTATGCGCTGTTCGCCGCCGCCGTTTCGATCCACGCGTCGATCGGCGTGCGCAATGTTTTGACCGAATGGTCGCCGCTTACCGAGCGGCGCGCCAGCCAGATCGCACTTGTCTTCGGCGTGCTGTTGGCGCTGCTCGGCGCGCACGCCATTTTCGCGTTGGTGGTCGCATGATCGGCCACAGTCTGAAGCATCGCGGCAGCGCGCTGTGGATCGCCGCGATGGTGCATCGGCTCTCGGGCCTGGCACTGGCAATCTTTCTGCCGGTCCATTTCTTCGTGCTGGGGCTCTCGTTCCACGGCGGCGCGCGGCTCGACAACTTCCTGCGCTGGAGCGATCAACCTCTGGTGAAACTCGCCGAAGGTGGTCTTGTGTTCCTGCTCACGATCCATCTGCTCGGCGGCCTGCGCGTCCTGGTGATCGAGAACTTCGATTGGCACGACGGCCAAAAGCAGTTGGCGACGCTGGCGGCAGCCATCTCGGCGGCCGTCGCATTCGTGTTCCTCGTGCGCGTATTCTGAGAGTCAGATGAACGTCGAGCGCCTGCAAACCGATATTCTGATCCTCGGCACCGGCGGTGCCGGGCTCTTCGCCGCACTGCATGCCCACAAGGCCAATCCCGATCTCGACATCACCATCGTGAGCAAGGGTCTGCTCGGCAAATGCGGCTGCACCCGCATGGTGCAGGGCGGCTACAACGTCGCGCTCAATCCGGGCGACTCGGTCGAGCGCCATTTCATGGACACGATCGAAGGCGGCAAGTGGCTGCCGCACCAGGCGCTGGCCTGGACGCTGGTCTCCACCGCCATCGAGCGCGTGCACGAGCTGGAAAACGAGATCGGCTGTTTCTTCGATCGCAATGCGGACGGCACGCTGCACGGCAAGGCATTCGCCGGGCAGACCTTCGATCGCACCGTTCACAAGGGCGACCTCACCGGCATCGAGATCATCAACCGGCTCATGGAGCAGGTGTGGGCGCGGCCGGAAATCCGAAAGCTGGAAGAACACCGCGCCGTGGCGCTGGTGCCAGCGGCGGACGGCTCATTGGCGGGCGCGCTGCTGATCGACGTGCGCACCGGCGCGTTTCGCTTCATCGCGGCGCAAGCCGTGCTGCTGGCGACCGGCGGCGGGCCGACCATGTACCGCTATCACACGCCGTCCGGCGACAAGACCATGGACGGGCTGACCATGGCGCTGCGCCTCGGTCTGCCGCTGCGCGACATGGAGATGGTGCAGTTCCATCCAACCGGCCTGCTCGCCGGGCCTGACACGCGCATGACCGGCACGGTGCTGGAAGAAGGCTTGCGCGGCGCCGGTGGCCACCTGCTCAACGGCGCGATGCACCGCTTCATGGGCGACTACGATCCAAAACTCGAACGCGCCACTCGCGACGTGGTCAGCCGCGCCATCTACGCCGAGATGCGGGCGGGCCGCACCACGCCCAACGGCGGCGTCTATATCAAGATGGGTCATCTCGGCCCGGCCTACGTCGCCAAGGAGTTCAAGGGCATGGTGGATCGCTGCCGCGATTGCGGCTTCGATCTCGCCGGCGGCCTGGTGGAAGTCGTGCCCACCGCTCATTATTTCATGGGCGGAGTAATGTGTGACGTGACCACGGCGACCGAGCGCCCCGGACTCTTCGTCGCCGGTGAGGATGCAAGCGGCATGCATGGCGCAAACCGGCTCGGCGGCAATGGCGTCGCCAACTCGACGGTGTTTGGCGGCATCGCCGGCGACACCATGCCACGCTGGCTCGTGCAGAATACTCCCGGCCATCGCGACCCCGATGCCCACGTGCTCGACGCGGAAGTCGCCCGCGCGCTACATCCGTTTACCGGCAAGGCCGGCGATCTCAACGCGCTGCGCGAGAAACTGCTCGATGTGATGTGGGACGACGTCGGCGTGGTGCGCGACCGCACCGGGATCGAGCGCGGTCTCGCGGCGGTTGAGGGCATCGAAGCGGAATTGCTCGCCACCGGAGTCTCCGGCGATGACCGCCGCTTCAATCTCACCTGGCACGACTGGCTCAACCTGCGTTCGCTATGCGAGGTTGGCCGGGTCATTGCGCTGGCTGCGCTCAAGCGCGAAAATTCACGCGGCGCCCACTTCCGGTCCGATTTCCCGGAGCCGGGCGATTTGGCGACTTCAACGTTCACGGTGGCGCGGCAGACGCCGACGGGCGTTGAAATCAACGAGCGACCCGTGGAGTTTACGCACGTGAAACCGGGTGAGACGTTAATTCGCGATCAAATCGCGGCCGAGTAGTGAGAGACAAATGATTCCGTTGTCGTCAATCCAGCGCACCGCCGAGGACTTGATGGCAAAAGCCGCCATCGAGATCCCCGACGATTATCTCGCTGGCCTCCGACGTTGCGCTGACACCGAGAAGGGCGACCTCTCCGCCTTCGTCATCAAGGCGATGCTGGAGAACTACGAGGCCGCCAAGGAAGACCGCCGCGCCATGTGCGGCGATACCGGCCTTCCGCGCTGGTACATCAAGATCGGCAACGAGGCGCGGATCGAAGGCGGCCCCGTGGCGCTGGAAGCAGCGCTGCGCCGCGCCACCGCACGGGCGACAACGTCGGTGCCGCTGCGGCCCAACCGCGTGCATCCGCTCTGGCGTACAGACCACAACAATAATGTCGGCATCGGCGCTCCGGAGATCGAATATGCGTTTCATCCCGACGCCGACTGGATCGAACTCACGACCGTGCACAAAGGCGGCCTGTTCGGCTCGGACTACCGCATGCTGTTTCCCGGCGACGGCATCGAGGGCATCAGGCGATTTTATCTCGACACGCTGGTCGGTTTCGGCAAACGCGGCCTGGCCTGCCAGCCGG
>JASHVC010000643.1 GCA_030039655.1 Xanthobacteraceae bacterium
GTGAACAGGGGCGTATAGGTGTAGCTCACCTGGCCGTAGATCAAATAGCACGGATAGGATGAGCACGAGGCGAAGTTCGTCGGAACGGTGACCGACGAAGTCTGCGTCAAGGCGGTGCCGTTGAGCGTGGCGCTCCAATTGACCTGCGCCTTGGTGGCGGAGGTGACTTTTATCTGCGAGAGGACGACCACGACCGGCGAGCTTGAATAGGGCGCGAGCACCACGGACGTGGCCCCCAGTATCGCCGACATGTCGGTCGACTGGATCGTCGCATATTGATTGGCGATGGAGCCGAGCGCGTAGGTCGCCGCGCGCACCTTGGTGTAGATGGCGATTGCTCTAGCGGCGTCGACCGATGCCAGGAACAGAGTCACGAGGATGGGCAAGATGATGGCGAATTCGATCGCCGCGACGCCGCGGGTCGATGCCAGAAATCGCCGCTGCAATCCGGCTGCTCCGCGCACGATCAATATGGCTCCACCCGAAAGGCGCTGACGCCCATCATCTCAACGTGGCCGTTACCAAGACTGGGAAGCACATAGCCCAACGGCC
The DNA here is from genome assembly GCA_030039655.1 of Xanthobacteraceae bacterium. Next base: position 553 of record JASHVC010000643.1, read on the forward strand.
CGCTGAAGATCGGCCACTGGTAGATCAGCTGCACCACCATGACCTGGCCCGGAGTGCCCGTGTCGTAGGACCAGGAATTGGTGACCTGCCCTTGCCCGTTGAACGTCAAGGTCGGGGCCGACGCATTAGCGTTGGCGAAATCCGTGTAGTTCTGCACGTTGACCATCAGCGAACTGCAAGTGAAAACCGGCTGGATCATTGGGCAGACGTCGCTTGCGAATTGCGTTTGCGTCGTGCTGGCGTTCTGCGCCTGGCCGGTCATGAACAGGCGGCCCGCTTCGACCGCCGCATTCTGCAGGACCTGCTGCGCGAACAGAAAGATGGTCACCTGAAAAATGGCGAGCAGCGTAGCCAGAAACGGCGCGGCGACCAGAGCGAATTCGACGGCTGTTGCTCCCTGTCTCGTGTTGGCGAAACGGGAAATTTCCTTCGTCAAACGCTCAAAGCATTTTGGCAGGTTGCGAAACATGCCCTTCCCGTCGCCACTCCACGGCGGTCGGCAACTTCCAGGCCGAACCGACACGGATGGCGGGAAAATGCTCCTAAAATGTAAATTATCCTTTCCGCCACACTGCCGATTCTCGCTCAATCCGCGGCTCTTGCGTGCTTAAATGATCGTTTACGCACTCGTTCATCTGCTGCAACGAACACGTCGGCGCGCTCAGCCCTCTAATCGAATTCATGGCGCGAAGAACGCCATAACGCCGGGAGAAGGCGTCAACTTCATTGCTTGGGCCAGCATGGTTGTCGAGTAATTTTCTTGGCAGAATTGCCAAGGCGGTTGGTCAACCCTGATAACGAAAAGGGCCCCGGCCGATCGGCCGGAGCCCTCTCGAAGAAAAACTGAACCGCCGCTTACTTAAGAGCGGTGGAGACGCTGCCGAAGGTCGTCTTCAGGTTTGTGCCCAGGCCCTGCACAACTGCGATGATCGCAACCGAAATGCCCGCAGCAATGAGGCCGTATTCAATGGCCGTCGCGCCCGACTGATCCTTCACAAAACGAGAAACAAGGGTCTTCATGATTTGGCTCCTAAGGTCCACACGTGGCTGTCTGAGGCGTGACCCACCGGTTTTTAGGTCCGTTTGGATCGCTCGCGAGGCTATCCAGAAGAAATTGCGACGACGTTAAATCAATCGATGCAAAGCAAGATAACAGCGCGTTTCCCGCCTTTAGTTAATGCGGTATTTCGCCGATCAAAGAACGTAGTGGTATTTTAACTTAGCGGACTTCCTAGACCCAGCCCTCAACAACAAACGAAGATTTGCCGCGATACGCCAACCATCCACTCATAACGACAAAGCGACGTTTTGGTTCCTCACGATCCGTGGCATGAGAAGGCACCGGGAAGGGTTTGGCACGTACGTCTGCGCGCGACGCATGGCCACGCGGGCGATTGTTCACCGCCCATTAGGGCTTCCACGTTATCTCCAAACCATGGATGCGCTGCCAATTGCGACCAGCGCCGCGCTAAAGACATTCTCAACGCATGCGAAAAGCAGGACGCGACGCCCGACATGAATGAAGAACTCGTCTCAGTCCTCGTCACCGTCGGCGAAACGGTCATGCGGAATGTGCCGATCTCGATCGCATTGGCCCTTGTCTTCACGATCCTCACCCAGTTCTGGGCGTGCAATCCGGGCAAGCCGTGGTGGCAGAAACGCGATCTGGTGACCGATCTTTGCTACTGGTTCCTTATTCCGGTGATCACCCGCTTTCTGCGCATCGGGCTTCTCATCGCTGCCGCGTCACTGGTTTTCCATATCACCACCGGTGAGGGTCTGATCGCCTTCTATGAAAATGGCCACGGACCGCTCGCCACGCTTCCGCTTGTCGTGCAGGGGATCATCTTTCTGATCGGCGAAGACTTCATCATGTATTGGAGCCACCGCTGGTTCCACGGCAAGACTCTTTGGAAGTGGCACGCCGTGCATCATTCCACCGAGGAGCTGGAGTGGATTTCGGCGGCGCGCTTTCACCCATTCAATCTGTTTCTTGGCAGCGTGCTGGCCGACGTCGTCATGCTGTTCGCCGGCATTTCGCCCAACGTGTTCTTGGTACTCGGGCCGCTCACCACCGCTCATTCGGCGTTTGTCCATGCCAACCTCGATTGGACGCTCGGTCCGTTCAAATACGTGATCGCCAGCCCGGTCTTTCATCGCTGGCACCACACGGCGGCGGAGCGCGGCGGCGAGCAGAACTTTGCCGCGACCTTCCCGATCCTCGACATCATGTTCGGCACGTTCTATATGCCGGCCCGTCAACTTCCCGATCAGTACGGCATCGACGACAAGACGTTCCCGCAGACCTTCGGCGCCCAGCTCATGCATCCGTTCCGTTCAGGCAGTGAAAGCGATAGCCGGGTCGAGCGCCCACGGCCGGCGCAGTAGCGCGAAGGCGGGACGCCTCCTCCGTCAGACGACTTTTGGGAGCCGT
>JASHVC010000644.1 GCA_030039655.1 Xanthobacteraceae bacterium
TTGGCGGCAATGGCCGCGGCGACCCGCTTGGCGTCGAAGCGGGCACAGGCGCGCACGCTGCCGGGCGAGGTAAAGTTGACCACAAGCATCCGCACCGGACCGTCGCTCTGGGTTTGCAGGATGAAGCGACCATCGAACTTTAGCGCCGAGCCCAGCATGACGGTCAGCACGATCGCTTCGCCCAGCAATTTCGCGACGGGAGCCGGATAATCGTGGCTTGATAAGATCGTATCGACAGAGGCCCCGAGCCTGACGATGCGGCCGCGCAGGTCGAGCGCCTTCACCGCAAACGGCAAGATCGTGTCGTCGACCGCTTCTGCCGCGGGCGCCCGGCTCGGAATGGCAATTTGGGGATCGTTCATTTGGACAATATAGGCGACGCGGGCTCAATTGTGAGCCCTCGCCCATTGCTCAACCGCCGCTCGCCTGCAGACACCAGGTCAAGATTCCCTTCTGCGCATGCAGCCGGTTCTCGGCCTCGTCGAATACCACGGACTGCGGGCCGTCGATCACCTCGTCGGTCACCTCTTCGCCACGGTGCGCGGGCAGGCAATGCATGAAGATGGCGTCGGGCTTGGCCCGCGCCATGAGCCGGCCGTTGACCTGATAGCGCTTGAGCAGGTTGTGGCGGCGGCTGCCGTTGCGGTCGCCCATGGAGACCCAGGTGTCGGTGACGACGCAGTCCGCGCCCTTCACAGCCTCCTCCGGATCGCTGCCGATGCGGATCGCTGGGCCGGAAGACTTAACCCAATCGAGCAGCGGCTTTTTCGGGGCCAGTTCGGGCGGAGTGGCGATGCGCAGGCGGAAGTCGAATCGCTCCGCAGCGTGCATCCACGAGGTTAGTACGTTGTTGGCATCGCCGCTCCAGGCCACGGTGCGGCCGCGAATCGGACCAACATGTTCCTCGAAGGTCATGACGTCAGCCATTACCTGGCAGGGATGCGACCGCCGGGTCAGGCCGTTGATCACCGGCACGGTGGCGTGCTGCGCAAGCTCCAGCAATTCGTCGGCGTCGAGAGTCCGTATCATGATCGCGTCAACGTAACGGGAAAGCACACGCGCTGTATCAGCCAGCGTCTCGCCGCGGCCGAGCTGCATCTCCTCTGCGGTCAGAAGAATAACATCGCCGCCAAGCTGGCGCATCGCGACTTCGAACGACACGCGCGTGCGCGTGGACGGACGCTCGAAAATCATCGCCAGTGTCTTGCCGGCGAGTGGCCGCTCCGTGCGGTCGCGTCTAGCCTTCATGGCGCGCGCAGCCTCGATCATGCGGCGCAGCTGCTCCGACGGCACATCGATCAAATCGAGGAAGTGACGAACGCTCACCGCACCGCCTCTTGCTTGGCCGGTTTTGCCGCTGCGCGATTGAGTTTCGCACAAGCGCGATCGATCCGGGCCACGCCCTCTGCGATTTCCTGCTCGCTGACGATGAGCGGCGGCAGCAGGCGCATGACGTTGTCACCGGCCGCGACCGCAAGCATTTTTTCCTCGCGAAGCGCATCAACAAGTTGGCCGACGGGGACGAGAGCACGCAGACCGATCAGCAAGCCTTCGCCGCGCACCTCGGCGATCAGTGCCGGGTAACGGTCTTTGATTTCCGCCAAACGCTGCTTGAGGAGGAGCCCGACCCTCTTCACGCGATCAAAGAAACCGGGCGCCAGCATCACGTCGAGGGTGGCGTTGGCCGCGCTCATGGCGAGCGGATTGCCGCCGAATGTCGAACCATGGGTGCCGGCGGTCATTCCCTTCGCGGCTTCCTGGGTCGCCAGGCACGCGCCCACCGGGAAACCAGCGCCGAGCGCTTTGGCGAGCGACATGATGTCGGGCGTCACGCCGGTGCGCTGGTAGGCGAACAATTCACCGGTCCGCCCCATGCCGGTCTGCACCTCGTCAAAGATGAGCAGCAGGCCGTGCTCATCGCAAAGATCGCGCAGAGCCCGCAGGAATGACGGCTCAACCAGGCGCACGCCGCCCTCCCCCATCAGCGGCTCGATCATGATGGCCGCGGTCTCGGCACCCACAGCACGCTTGGTGGCCGCGAGGTCGCCGAACGCCATCTGATCGAAGCCCTCGACCACGGGCCCGAAGCCATCGAGGTATTTCTTCTGGCCGCCCGCCGCGAGCGTCGCGAGCGTGCGGCCGTGAAAAGCGCCTTCGAAAGTGATGATCCGGTAGCGCTCCGGCCGGCCGCTCACCGCGTGATATTTTCGCGCCGTCTTGATCGCGCATTCAACCGCTTCGGCGCCGGAATTGCAGAAGAAAGCCACGTCGGCAAAACTTGCCTCGCAAAGCCGCTTTGCGACACGCTCCGCCTCTGGAATTTCGTACAAATTGGAGACGTGCCAGAGCTTTTTGGCTTGCTCGGTGAGCGCAGCAACTAGATGCGGGTGCGCGTGTCCCAGCGCGTTGACGGCGACGCCGGAGGTAAAATCGAGGTAGCGCTCGCCGTCGGTGGCGACAAGCCATACGCCCTCGCCCCGCTCGAAAGCGAGGCGAACGCGGGCAAAAGTCGCCATCAGGTGCGATGTCACGGTCGAGGCTCAAGGCCGGCGCACGGCAATACCGCGCGGCCAAACAAAATGTGCCGCCTCTCTGGGCGGCACGATTTGCATTTTATTTGCGCGCAGCTAGCTGTCAACACAGGAAAATCAGGCGCGACGGACTCGGTTCGTTCTCCTGTCGTCCACATCGGGCACGAATGTGTGGACTCCACAGCTTCCGACTCTTGCGCCTGACTCCCGCCATATTGTAGCTTTTCCCTTGTCAGGTACGACATCTCGTGCGGCGGACGGTCTTCTAAAGCGGTTGCTTTATTTCATTGCGTGTTGGGCAGCGGATGCGGGCTGCCTGGCGTGATGGATGATTCCGTCAAGGCTTTTCGCTCGCACTCATTGAGGAGGATGGGCATGTCGTGGACAGACGAGCGAGTCGAATTGTTGAAGAAGTTGTGGTCTGACGGGCTTTCGGCAAGTCAGATCGCGGCCGAGCTCGGCGGCATCACGCGGAACGCGGTGATCGGCAAGGTGCACCGCCTCGGCCTCTCGGGTCGCGCCAAGAGCGCAAGCAACGGCGCGCCGCGGCAGCGCAAGGCGCGAGCGCCCACGCACATGCTGCGTATTGGGCGCGCCATTCGCGGCAATACAGCGCTGGCTCCTGTCTATGACATAGAGGCGGAAGCAGAGCCGGCCCTGATCGACAACATCATCCCGATCGGCCAGCGGCGCTCGATCCTGGAGCTCACAGAGGCGACGTGCCGTTGGCCTGTGGGCGATCCTGGCGGCGGCGATTTCTTTTTCTGCGGCGGCAACACGCTGGGCGGCCTGCCCTATTGCGCTCACCACGCACGCATGGCCTACCAGCCGGCATCCGATCGCCGTCGCGACCGGCGTCCGCCACCGCGGTAGCTCGAGCTGCTGGGTCCCCGCTCCCGCGGAGGCGAGTGGAGAGGCGCTCAGTTTGCTTTGCCAAAGCGGTCGTCGAGCGAATAGCCGGCGCCGCGTACGGTGCGGATCGGGTCGGTGCCATGGCCGCGGTTGAGCGCTTTGCGCAGGCGGCCGACATGGACATCGACGGTGCGCTCGTCAATGTAGACGTCGCTGCCCCAAACGCCGTCGAGCAATTGCTCGCGGGAAAACACCCGGCCCGGCCGCTCCATCAAGAATTCGAGCAAGCGGAATTCTGTCGGGCCAAGCTCGACCGGGCGGCTTGCGCGCGACACACGCTTTTTCTCGCGGTCGAGTTCGAGATCACCGATCGCCAGCACCATGGCGACGCGCTCGGGACTGGCGCGCCGCAACAGCGCGCGGATCCGGGCCAGCAATTCCGGTACGGAAAACGGCTTCACGATGTAATCGTCGGCCCCGGTCCCGAGTCCCCGTATGCGCTCGCTTTCCTCGCCGCGCGCAGTGAGCATGATGATCGGCAGGGTCTGGGTCTGCGGCCGCGTTCGGAGCCGGCGGCACAATTCAATGCCGGAGAGGCCGGGCAGCATCCAGTCGAGCACGATGAGATCGGGGGCGGTTTCGCGAAGCCGCGTATCGGCCTCGTCCCCGCGGGCGACGGCGTCCACCTCATAGCCCTCGGCCTCGAGGTTATAACGCAGCAATGTGGTGAGCGGCTCCTCGTCTTCGACAATCAGGATGTTGGCTCCCATCCGGGTCTCCGTCTTACTTCTGCACCAGCGCCGTCGGAAAACTCGTTGTGTCACCCTTGGGACGCTGATCGGTGATGGGCCGCCCCTCGATTATGAAGTACACGGTCTCGGCAATGTTGGTGGCGTGGTCGCCCATCCGTTCGATGTCTTTGGCGCAGAACATCAGATGCATGCAGAACGTAATATTGCGCGGGTCCTCCAACATGTAAGTCAAAAGCTCGCGGAACAACGAGGTGCATAGCGCGTCGACCTCCTCGTCGCCCTTCCACACTGCGAGCGCGCCTTGCAAATTGCGGCTCGCATAGGCATCGAGCACCTGCTTGACCTGCGCCAGCACGAGCTCCGCCATGTGGTCAACGCCGCGTATCAGCGTTTGCGGATAAAGATCGCCGCCGAGCGCGACCACACGCTTGCCGATGTGCTTGGCATGATCGCCGATCCGCTCGAGGTCGTTGCATACGCGCATGGCGCCGACGATCTCGCGCAGGTCGATGGCCATGGGCTGCCGGCGCGCGATGGTTAGGATCGCCTTCTCTTCGATGTCGCGCTGCATCGCATCGATCGTTGGGTCTGTGGCGATGACGTGCTCGGCAAGCTCCGCATCGCGTTCCAGCAACGCCTGCGCCGCGTCCGAAATCTGCTTCTCCACCAGGCCGCCCATCTCGGCGACCCGGCGCATGATCTCCTGCAGATCGCTGTCGAACGCCTTGGTGGTGTGGTCGATTCTCGTTGAGAATTCGGTCATTGCTGTCACCCGAAGCGGCCGGTGATGTAATCCTGCGTGCGTTGATCCTGCGGCGCAGTGAACATTTTGCTGGTCGAGTCGAACTCGATCAATTCGCCGAGATACATGAACGCAGTGAAGTCGGACACGCGCGCGGCCTGCTGCATGTTATGAGTAACGATGGCGATCGTATAATCGTCGGTTAATTCGTCAATCAACTCCTCGATCTTGGCCGTCGAAATGGGATCGAGCGCCGAGCAAGGCTCGTCGAAGAGGATCACCTCCGGGCGCACAGCGACCGTGCGGGCGATACACAAGCGCTGCTGCTGGCCGCCGGAAAGGCTTTGCCCATTGGCGGCAAGTTTGTCCTTGACCTCTTCCCACAGGGCCGCGCGCTTAAGCGAGTGCTCTACACGCCCGTCAAGCTCGGATTTCGACAGGCGCTCGTACAACCTTATACCGAAGGCAATGTTCTCATAGATCGACATCGGGAACGGCGTCGGTTTCTGGAACACCATGCCGATGCGCGCACGCAGCAGGTTGAGATCCTGTTTGGGCGAAAGGATATTGGCACCGTCAAACATGACGTCCCCGGTGGCGCGCTGGTGCGGATAAAGGTCGTACATTCGATTGAGCACGCGCAGCAAGGTCGATTTGCCGCAGCCCGATGGCCCGATAAAAGCGGTGACCTTGTTCTTGTAAAGCGTAAGGCTGATTGATTTCAGGGCGCGGCTGTCGCCGTAGAAAAAGTCGAGGTTGCGGATCGTGATCTTTTGGGCGAGGCCGACCTGGTCGACGGGCGCATTAGTCACGGTAGGGACTGCGACGGAAGCTACGTTCATGACTGTCCTCTCGAGACGAGGGAGCGCGCAGTGATGCTCAATGCCAACACTGCAAGCGTAATGATGAGGGCGCCGGTCCAGGCGAGCGCCTGCCAATCCTTGTAGGGACTAAGCGCGAACTGGAAGATCACAACGGGAAGGCTGGCCAACGGCGCATTCAGGTTCGTGCTCCAGAACTGATTGTTGAGCGAAGTAAACAGGAGCGGCGCAGTCTCACCGCTGATGCGGGCGACAGCGAGCAGGACTCCGGTCACCATGCCGGCGCGCGCGGCGCGATAGCAGATGCGGGTGATCGACAGTGAGCGCGGCAGGCCGATCGAGGTCGCCGCTTCACGCAGCGCATTGGGCACGAGCACGAGCATGTCCTCCGTCGTGCGCACCACCACGGGGATGACGAGCACCGCCAGCGCCACACCACCGGCCCAGCCGGAGAAATGGCCTATGGGAGCGACCAGAATCTCGTAGATGAACAGGCCGACCACGATCGACGGCGCACTGAGCAAAATATCGTTGACAAAGCGCACGACGCTGCTCAGGCGGTCGTATCGGCCGTATTCGGCCATGTAAGTACCGGCCAGGATGCCGATGGGTGTGCCGATCACGACCGCCAGCACCGTCATAACAAGGCTGCCGGCAATGGGATTGAGCAGGCCACCAGCCGAACCCGGGGGCGGCGTCATTTGCGTGAATACTGCCACCGACAGGCCGTTAAATCCCTTCCACAACAATGCACCCAGGATCAGCACCAGCCAGCCCAAGCCGAACGCTGTCGCGGCAAGCGACAGGCCCGTTGCGATGGCATTGCGAAAACGCCGTCCGGCATAGCGTTGAACCACCATAGGTCACCCGATCCGGCGTTCGATGCGCAACAGCATGTAACGCGCCAGCGCAAGCACGATGAAAGTGATAACGAAAAGAATAAGGCCAAGCGCGATCAGAGCCGACGTGTAGAGATCGCCCACCGCTTCGGTGAATTCGTTGGCGATGGTCGCGGAGATGGTCGTCCCAGGCGCCAACAGGGAGGGAGAGATACGGTGGGCATTACCGATCACAAAGGTCACCGCCATGGTCTCGCCTAGGGCTCGACCGAGGCCGAGCATGACGCCGCCGATCACGCCGACCCTCGTGTAGGGCAACACGACGTTTCGCACCACCTCCCACGTGGTACAGCCCAGACCATAAGCTGCTTCCTTGAGAACAAGTGGAACCGCTTCGAAAACATCGCGAGAGATCGAAGTCACAAACGGCAGCACCATGATGGCGAGGATCAGCCCCGCCGTAAGCATTCCGATGCCGTAGGGCGGTCCGCCGAATGCCGGACCGATCCCGGGAACATTACCGAGCGTGTTAATCAGAAAAGGCTGCAGGGTCTCCTGCAGGAACGGGGCGAACACAAACAATCCCCAGATCCCATAGATGATACTGGGGATACCTGCGAGCAGCTCGATCGCGATGCCAATCGGTCGCCGCAGCCACTGTGGGCACAGCTCCGTAAGAAAGAACGCAATCATCAGTCCCACCGGCACCGCAATCAACATCGCGATCAACGAGGTGATCAGAGTCCCATAGATGGCTGGGAGCGCGCCAAAGATTTCGGTGACCGGATTCCACTTCTGACTGAACAGAAAGCCAAAGCCGAAGGCCCGCAACGCGGGAATCGAACCATCCATCAGCGAAATGATGACGCCGCTAAGCAGCAGCAACACCGCGATGGCAGCGGCGCGCGTCAGCTGCTGGAACGCCGCATCGCCAAGGCGCAGGCGATCAAGAACTTTGGCGCGCGCGGTTGCCGCGGTCGATATCAACTCTGCGTCCTGTAGCGCCATGTCAACCACGGATCGCCTCCGCGCGAATCCACGATGGCGCTCCTGCTCCGTTTCCTGCCTGCCCCGCGTGCGGGGGCGGGGAGAGGTGGCGCCTAGTCAAACTATCCAATCGGCTGCCGCGCAAGGGCGCGCGGGAGACCGGTGGACAAGAGGCAAGGCGCCGGTATCGGGGCGCCTTGCCTCGCAGTGAGTTAGCTAACTTTGAGGAGCTGGCCGCAGCCGTACTCATTACTCTTTCAGCCAGACCGCTCGATGTCCTTTACGACTTGATCTCTTTTCCCCACATGGCCTGGACATCATTCACGACACTGTCCGGCATCGGAACATAGTCGAGTTCCTCGGCCATCTTGCCGCCCTTGGTGTAAGCCCAGGCGAAAAACTTGAGCGCTTCTTTTGCGGCGGCGGGATCCTGCGGCTCCTTCGGGATGAGGATGAATGTCGCGGCCGTCATCGGCCAAGACGCTGCTCCCGGTTGATTGGCCAGGATCACGCCGTAACCAGGCACCGATTTCCAGTCCGCATTCGCGGCGGCGGCTTGGAAGGATGCGGCAGTAGGGGAGACAACCTTGCCGTCCTTGTTCTGCATCTTGGTATAGGTCAGCTTGTTCTGCAGCGCATACGCATACTCCACATAACCGATGGAGCCTTTGGTCTGGGCGACGTTGTTGGAGACCCCTTCATTGCCCTTCGCTCCGATGCCGACTGGCCATTCAACCGAAGTATTGGCGCCGACCTTCGACTTCCAATCCGGGCTGACCTGCGACAAATAGTAGGCGAAGTTGAAGGTCGTCCCGGATCCGTCCGAACGATGCACCACGGCGATCGCCGACGATGGCAGCTTGGCGCTGGGATTAAGCGCTTTGATCGCCGGATCGTCCCAGGCCTTGATGTCGCCGAGGAAAATCTTGGCGAGGGTTACCCCATCGAGTTGCAGGTCACCGGCGGCGACCCCGTCAAGATTGACGACGGGAACGATGCCACCCATGACCATCGGGAACTGGACCAGGCCGTTCTTGGCGAGGTCATCGCCGCTCAACGGTGCGTCGGTCGCACCGAAGGTGACGGTTTTGGCCTCAATCTGCTTGATGCCGCCGCCCGAGCCGATCGATTGATAATTGAGTCCGACGCCGGTCTCTTTCTTATAAGCGTCCGCCCATTTGGCGTAGATCGGATACGGGAAGGTGGCGCCGGCGCCGGAAATATCCATGGCGATCGCCGGAAGGAGCGTTGCGGCCAAGAAGCCGGCAACGGCAACTGTACGTAAATGTTTCACGGGTTTCTCTCCTGTGGTTTGGGCTGCAGGCGAGGTGCTGAAACCACGCCGGCTAGGTAACCCTGGTCGGGCGCTTTCTCTGTCTGACTTCTTCTGCTGTCCAACGTGCTGCGGTCGTGAAGTGATTCAGAGTCGACCCGCGGCGGCAGCATGCTTAGGGATGGCACGTCACGGTTCTATGAGCGCCAGATGACAATCAGATGACAAAACAAGATATTGAAATCGCTAATATTTATTTGGCCAGGGCCGGTTCCACGGTGGGCAGGTAGATTGTAAAAGTAGCACCTGCCCCAGGGGTACTCTCGATCGACAGCCGGCCGCGATGACGGTTGAGGATGTGCTTGACCAGCGCCAAGCCGAGGCCGGTACCGCCCTGGTCGCGGCTTTCGCGTACGTTGACGCGATAGAACCGCTCGGTCAGTCGCGGCAGATGCTCCGGCGCGATGCCCGGCCCGTAATCCTGAACGCTGACTTGCACCGCGTGCTCGCCATCCTCAGCATACAGTGGCGCGAGTTTGATATCGACGCGCTTTCCTACAGCGCCGTATTTGATTGCATTCTCGACCAAGTTCTCAAACAGGCTTACCAGTTCGTCACGATCGCCCAGCACTGTCGGGTCGCCCCCGGCCTCGATGTTGATGGTGACATCGCGGTCGCGCGCCAGCGTCTGCAGGCCATCAGCCACTTGCCGGACGATCGGCACGAGATCGACCGGCGTATCGGGGCGGCGATGAGCGTTGAGTTCAACGCGTGACAACGACAGCAGGTCATCGATGAGTCGCGCCATTCGCGATGCCTGCTGTTGCATGATAGCCAGAAAGCGCTCGCGCGCTTTGGCATCGTCGCGGGCCGAACCTTGCAATGTCTCGATAAAACCGGACAGAGCGGCGAGCGGCGTGCGCAACTCGTGGCTGGCGTTGGCGACAAAGTCCGAACGCATCTCTTCGACGTGGCGGCGGGGCGTCATATCGCGAAACGTCAGCAGCACGAGATCCGGCTTGGTAGCGTCCGGCATACGCCTGACTGGGATCACGACAACCTGAAACCAACGGTCGACCGGCACGCGCTCGGAATACTCGATCCTCTGCTCTTCAGCGCGCAAGAAGGCACGGCTGACAGCCTCAATCAGCTCCGGCATGCGAAGCGCCAGCGAAACTGGCTCGCCTTGCCGCAGCGCCGGAGCTAGTGCGCGCGCCGGTTCGTTGAGCACCAGCACGCGCCAATCGCGGTCGAGCGCGATGACTGGATCGGGCAGCCCGCTCACAATGGCCTGGAGTGGATCGTTAGTGCGTTCGGAGACCGCAAGCGGCGGAGCGAAGCGTGCGCGCTTATCGCCGGCGCGCCTCACTACAAATGCAGCCGCAGCAACGATTGCAAAGCCGGCGAGCGCGTAGGCGACAGGGAGCGCGCCCGCGACGACGAAGCTGGCAAATACGATCGCCGCCGCGGCAACCACCGGCAGCACGCCACTCAAGCGCTCCGCGCGACCTTCATCGAGGCTCATCGGACCAGCTCATGCAGCAAGCTCCAAACTGCCCGAAGTTGACGCTTTCTTGACGTCAGAATCAGGACACGTCCGATTGCCGGCGAACATATTCGCTCGGTCCAGCAATCGGCGGGGACGCTACACGGGCGAGACGGCGGGCGCTACGTCCCAGCAGGGTCTCGCGAATACCGAGAATGATTAGAGAGAGTACAAACGGAACGATGTAGTAGAGAAGGCGGAACAGCAACAGCCCCGCCAGCAAGTCCTCTTTGTTGAACTGGTAAAAGCCAACCAGCATGGCGGCGTCAAAAACGCCGAGCCCTCCGGGAGCGTGACTGGCAAAGCCGAGCAGCGTAGCAGCGACGAAGATCACAGCCACCGTCACGAAATCGACATTCAGCTCGTTAGGCAACAGCACGTACATGGCCGCCGAGCAGCAGGCGAGATCTATGATACCGATCACGATCTGCACGAGTGTCAACCCGCCGCCGGGCAAGTTCACTTGCCACTCATCGCGGCCAATCACGCGTGGCTTCACCCACACCCAACTCACATAAGCGGCGAGAACTCCCAGGAGCACGAGCGCGAACACGCGGTTGAGCCAGAGCGGCAGCTGATCGATAGCCCGCGCGGCTGCCGGCGCATACAGGATGCCGAGACCGAGCACCGTGACATTGCCCAACCAAAAAGTCAGGCCAGCCACGAAGCAGATTTTAGTCACCTCGATGACGCTGAGTCCCCAGCTCGAATAGATGCGGTAGCGCACGGCGCCGCCGGAAAACACACTGGCGCCGATGTTGTGGCCAACCGCATAGCTGGTAAAGCCGCCCAGCGCCGCGACACGGTACGGCACGTCCGTGCGCCCGATCGTGCGCAGCGCGAACAGATCATAAAATGTGAGCGTCAAGTAACCGCCCGCAACAAAGCAGCCGGCGACCACGAGGGTGCGCTCGCCGGTTGCCTTCAGCACGCGGATCAGCTCGCGTACATTGACGCCGTGCAGAAGGTGATAGAGCACGAACACCGCGACAATAAAGATGGTCAGGCTGAAGGCGAAGCCGATGCGGCTATACGGAATCGTGCGCTCGACGGCGGCCACGCTGCTGCGTTCTGGCGTCAGCATTTCGCACTCCGGAGCCGCTCAATATGCATTGATCGACCGTCTCGATCCCCATCCCTCAACGCGATTTGCCCCCTAGCACGTGTCCATTACGTGTGCGAGCGCGGCCGAAGGTCCCGTTTGCCGCATGAGCCCTTTCGCCCACCCTCCGTGTGCCAGTCGAGGCGGCGATCTGCTATCCTTGTGGACAGCCATAGCCGCGGCGATGAGCATCGCCCGGCATGATCACCTGAGAGCCATGCGGACTTAAGGAAAACAACATGACGGAGCATCCGGTTGCACGTCGTACGGTCATAAAGGGAGCGAGCCTTGGCATAGGCGCCGGCATCGCCTCGGGGATCACGCCGGCACACGCTGAGGCTCCCGCAGCAGCCGAAACTACGCCCGCTGGCATCAGTCCGGCTAATATATGGAGCCGCGAATATTGGGCTCATAAGGGCGACGTGAAGCTCTATCTCTTTCGCAAGCGGGCCGGCGCCCCCGCTGCGGGAGAGCCTCCACGGCCGGTCCTGTTCTTGGTCCATGGCTCTTCGAACTCGTCGCGCTCCAGCTACGACCTCACTCTGCCAGGGAAGGGTGAATATTCACTGATGAACGTATTTGCCGGCTATGGCTACGACGTGTGGACCATGGACCACGACGGCTACGGCTATTCGGGCAGCTCCGGCAACAACTCCGACATTGCCAGTGGTGTCGAGGACCTGAAGGCGGCCATTCCGCTCGTCACGCAGGAGACGCAACAACAGAAAATTCACTTCTTCGGCACGTCATCCGGCAGCATCCGCGCCGCCGCATACGCGCAGGCACAGCCCGAGCGGGTCGACCGGCTCGTTCTTTCGGCCTTCACCTACAAGGGCAACGGCGCGGAGGAGATCCAGCGCCGGCAGAAAAACATCGCCGAACTGCGCGCCAATCCGCGGCGCAAACGCGACGCCGCCATGATCCGCTCGATCTTCACCCGCGACGGCCACCCTGAATATTACGACTCGGCGGTGGCGGAGGCGATCATCGCCATGGAGAAACCGTTCGGCGATACGATTCCGAGCGGCAGCTATCTCGACATGGCGGCGAACCTGCCGCTCGTCGACCCGAAGAAGGTGCTCTCACCGGTGCTGATGATGCGCGGCGAATGGGATGGTAACTCGACCACCGACGATCTGCTCGACTTCTTCCGCCAGCTGCCGAACGGCGACCGCCAATTCATCATTTTGTCCCACGTCGCGCACAGCGCGGTCTACAGCAAGAATCGGCAGCTTCTTTGGTACGCGATGAAGAATTTTTTGGCAGCACCGGCACCCGTCGCGAGTTGACCGAGTCATTTGCGGGCTAATGTAATTCCCCTTTTACAAAAAACTCCCGCAGCTCCTTGTAGGTTTCCTCCGGCGCTTCTTCCGACAGATAGTGCCCACAGGGCAGCGCCTTGGCGCCGCGGATGTCGCTGGCGTAGCGCTTCCAGATTTCGCCTGCACCCGGAATTGAATTGCGGCCGACACCGCCGGTCGCACCCCACAACAGCAGCACCGGGCAATCGATTTTGCGGCCCGCATCGAAATCTTTCGTGTCCATGTCGAAATCGATGCCCGCACAGGCGCGATAATCTTCGCACATGGCGTGGACCGTCGCCGGATTGCGCATGTAGCGCTTGTACTCGGCGAGCGCCTTCGGATCGAAGAAGCTCAGCCCTTGCTTGGTCTTGGCGAGCTTCTTCTCGATGAAATAGTCAGGATCGGCGCTCATCAAATGCTCGGGGAAATCGTAGGGCTGGATCATGAAGAACCAGTGCCACGAGAATGTCGCCCAGTTTTTGTTGGGATGATTGAAAACGTGATGCTGCGGCACGATGTCGAGGATGGCCGCCCGCGCCACCTTTTGCGGATGATCGAGGCACATGCGATGCAGCACGCGCGCGCCGCGGTCGTGACCGGCTGCGTAGAAGAGTTCGTGGCCGAGCGCGGCCATGACCTCGATCTGATCCTGCGCCATCACGCGGAATGAATAGTTCACATGCTTGTCGCCGCCGGGCGGCTTCTCGGAATCGCCGTAGCCGCGCAGATCGGTGGCGACGACGGTGAACTCCTCGGCGAGCCGTGGCGCGATCTTGAGCCACGACAAATGGCTAAAGGGGTTCCCGTGCATGAGCAGGAGCGGCGGCCCCTTGCCGCCGTACACCGTGACGATGCGCGCGCCACTAGTCTTGATTTCCGTGCGCGTGAAGCCCTCGAAAAACATGCAACCTCCCGATAGCCCATTGACGGCGCATCCAGCGCGCGTCCGAAATCCATAATCACGATCCGGCGAAATATTGTCGAGTAGCTTCACACACCGCGCCTCCGGTATGGCGACTACGAACTCGAGCCCCGCCCACGCGTTCGGAATGACGAGCGAAATCTCGCGCGCTAAGCTACCGCGGTGAAACCTGGAGATGTTCGCACATGCCAATGCCTTCCGATATCGACCCGCAATCTGGCTTTCGCCTGCCGCTGCCCAAGCGCGAGGACTTGGACGAGGACGGCAAGCGCGCCTTCGACCGCGCCAGTACGCCAGGAAAGACTATCGTCGGCTTGCGCGGGCCTTCCGGCATTCACCTGTACAGCCCGAAGACGGTCGACGCACATAATGTGATGAATCAATACCTGCGCTTTCAGGTTTTCGATGCGAAGACGCGCGAGATCGCGATCCTCACCGTGGCCCGCGAGATGGACAGCCAATTCGAATGGGCGGCGCACGAACCGGAAGCCCTGAAAGAGGGTGTGTCGCAGCACATCATCGACGTCATCAAGTACCGCAAGAGCACCCAGGGCATCGACGAGACCTACGCGGCAATCATCGAACTCGGCCGGCAAATCTTTCGCGACCACAAGGTGACGTCGGCGGCCTTTGCGCGCGTGAAGACCTTGCTGCCGCCCAACAAGCTCGTGGAGCTTGTCCTGCTCATGGGCAATTACGCGGCCACCGCGGCACTATTGTGCGCCTTCGACATGCAGGTACCGGAAGGGAAACCACTGCTGCCGGTGCCGTGACACGGTCTCATTCCGCTCGTCCCCCGCGAAGCTTGTCCCGCGAAGGCGGGGAGCGGGGACCAGAACTGGATTCCCGCTGCCGCGGGACTGAGCGGCCTTACGGTTTCTTCCCGTCCAACCCCAACTCGCTCCATCGCGCCTTAACGGCGTCAATGTCACGCTGCTCAGGCCATACCGTCGGCGGGAAGCGCGCACCGCCGAGATCGGGATCGGGGTCGTAGTCGAGATTGACGGTGGCATCGATCAAGACACGATTCCATTTACCAGTGCCAAATTGCGCGACGTTGCGGTCGCGCCGGCGGGTCGATGGATCGAGGCCAGCGCCGAACGTGGCCGGCATGATGACGATATCGTTCTCGCCGGCGTTGACCCGGTGCGCAACGGCCCAATCGACGGCTGCGTAGTCATGAATGTCGATATCGTCGTCGACCACGGTGACGTGCTTATAGCGCACGTGCGCAGCCGAGCTTCCCCATAGCGCGTTGGCGACCTGCTTCGCCTGCCCGCGATAGCTCTGCTTGATCTGCACCAAGACGTTTATGCCGGTCTGCACCGGAGGGCACCATACGTCGGTGACGCCGGGCACCCCGGCGCGGTCGAGTACGTTCCAGGCGGTCGCGGCGCGCATGATCGATGAACACGTGCCGTTCTCCGAATAGCTGCCGGGCATAGAGCCCTCGATAGTACCGCGCAGGATCGGGTCCGTGCGGTGCGTGATGCAGGTCACGCGGATCGTCGGCTTCGGCGAGCGGTCACCCGCCACGTAGCCAGTGAATTCGGCGAACGGCCCCTCCATCGTATAGGTGTCGGGCTCGAGGCCCAGATAGCCTTCAATGACGATTTCTGATGTTGCCGGCACGTGCAGGTCGACCGTCTCGCATTTGACCAGATCGACCGGAGCGCCGCGGATGGCGCCCATGACGTCGTATTCGCAGAGTCCTTTCGGCACCGGCGCCCCACCCACGAAGCCCAGCGATGGCTCCCAGCCGATGGCGACCGCGATCGGCATTTCCTTGTGTCCGGCCTGCTGCCACGCGGTCACGTGATGGCCGATGTGCTGCGCGCGCCACATCAGAATCGGAATCTTGTCCCTTGCCGCCACCATGCCGCGATAGATGCCGACATTCATCACGCCCGTGTCGGGATCCTTCGTCACCACGCCGCCGTAAGTGAGAATGTAGCGGCCGCCATCGATGCGGTTCCATTGCGGCACGGGAAACTCGTAGAGATCGACATCTTTGCCCTTGACGACGTTCTCCTTCACCGGACCGGTCTTGACGACTTTCGGCGCGATCGTTTCGTTCAGAATCGTACGGCCGAGTCTCACTAGCTCGCGCGAATGCGCGTCGGGCGGAAGTCCAAGCATCATGGCGACGCGCCGCGGACTCGAAAGCCCGCCGGTGAAGACCTGATGGCAGCGGCTGTTCTTGCCGTAATCGCGAATGTTGTTGAACAGCAGCGCCGGCCCGGTGCCGGGACCTTGCGCTAGGCGCGCGATGGTGCCGAGTTCGACGTTCCAGTCGACCTCCGCCTCGATGTGGTGAAGTTCACCCGCGATGTCGAGCGCTTTCATCCAGCCGCGCATGTCACCAAACGCGACGGGCTTTCGTTTCGTAGTCATGGACGAGGCCAATGGAAGATGAGACCTGTGCGGTTCTGCGCCGCCAGTCCTTGCCGTGTCAACTTTTGCTTGGCCGGGGCAGACACGCAAAAAATAAGGCCCCTCCGATGGGCCAAACTGTAGAATTGGCGCTAGGCTGCCAGGCCTTTCGTCAGGCTTCAGCCGCCTTTTGCAGGAACTGATCGACGGCCTCACGCAAATTTTTGGTGTGGCTCGTCATATGGGCCGCCGTTTCAAGAACGTCAGAGGCGACGCGATTGGTATCGCTGATTGATTTTGTGGCATCCGAAACGTTTTGCGCGACATTGTGGGTGGAATCGGCCACTCCCTGAATGTTTCGCGCGATCTCTTCCGTAGCGATGCCTTGTTGCCTGACAGCCGCGGCGATCTCCGTCGTCGCCCTATCTATTTCCGCCATCACGCCGACGATCGATTTAATCCTGTCGACCGCAAGGCCGGTTGAAGATTGAACCTCCGAAATCTGTCCGCTGATCTCCTCAGTGGCCTTCGCGGTCTGAATGGCCAGTCCCTTGACCTCGGATGCGACCACGGCAAAACCACGGCCTGCATCGCCGGCGCGCGCGGCCTCGATGGTTGCGTTCAGTGCAAGAAGATTTGTCTGTTCTGCAATAGAACGTATAAGCCCCGCAATGCTATTGATGTGCTCGGCGGATTTAGCGAGCCTGAACACCATTTGCTCTGTGTCGCCTGCTGTTTGCGTTGCGCTACTGACGATATTGGCCGCCGTCGCCAAGCGCATCGATATTTCGCGGATAGAAGCATTTAGCTCGTCGGTGCTGACTGCAACAGTGGCGACGTGGCACGAGGTTTCTTCGGCCGCGCCTGTTGCATCCTTCGACTGTGTGTCCGCTTCGGCCGAGATCATAGCCAGCGATGTCGCGGTGGAATTCAATCGCTCGGTCATGTCACGCGCGTTGCTCAATATCTTGCCGATGGAGCCGCGGAAATCGGCGATCTCCTGCTCCATACGTTGGCGGCGGGAAATTTGCAGACCGTGTTCCTGATCCTTTGCGGCGGCCGCCACCCGGCGGGCTTCGGCCTGGCTTCGCAGCGCTTGTTGCATCTGGCCAAGCGAAACCAGGAGCCGGCCAAGTTCGTCGCGCCGCTTTGTCACGACCTGCTCGGAAAGATCCCCATTGGCGATTCTCTCCGAGATTCCCACAGCATTGCGAATGGCGCGCCCAAGCGAAATGGCAATACCCAGTGAAAAGAGGATGCCGGCTGCGACGGTCGCAGTCGCCAAGGTGACGAGACCGACACGGGATGCCGCCACCTTCGCTTTGGCCTCTGAGCGAAACTTGAAACCGTATTCGCTCGCATCCTCTACGACCTGATCTATCGCTGCGGCCACCGCGTCGGCTTTGCTCTTCACGTCTGTTACCGACGGCAGTTCACCTGGGCTGTTGCCAGCGCCAGTGATCAGGGTCTGGCTCAACTGGCCCCATTCCTGCGATAGCTGCCGGGCATCGCCGACCCGACCGGCGTACTCCGTATCGGACAAGCGCTCGCTGACGATTCCCAGGTCTTCGGTCACGTCCTTCATGGCGGCCGAGAACGCCGTGCCGTGGGCTTTGGCCGTGTTATCCCGCAACAGACCGAGCTCGAAGGCCTTGCGTGCATCGCTGAACCGGACTTGGGCCGCTCGAGCGTAGCTCACGGCCATGAACGGCTTGTCGTAGAGCTGCACCACTAGCCCCTCCGCGCGCGAGATCGCCTGGATCGCGTAGGTCGCGATGGCGACTGCAAGGGCGAGGACGATGCTGAAGGCAAGAAATAACTTGGAACGGATCGACATTTGGGAAAAATGCCCAATTGACAAAATGCCTAGTTCGGAAATGCCTAGTTCAATAGTGTTAATCAGACCTTTCCCTGACGTTTGAGATTCTGCATGCCCACCAACCAAACAAGCCTGAATCGTTCGCTTTTGGAGCTTATGGAGAATTAATTTGACGCGACACCAAGCCGCCGGTTGCTTCTTTGCAAAGAGGCGTTTCGCAGAGCAAACGGACTTCTTCGCCTTATTGGGCCGATTGATAGATCATCCAGATACGCAGGCGCAATCACGCGGACGTCCTACTGTGGCGCAGACCGGAGGCAAGCCCGGTCAGGCTTTTCCTGACGTCACGAACATAACGGCATCCATGGCTTCGCGTGCCGATTTTCCTGCCCAAATCACGAACTGGAATGCCGGATAATAGTGCTCGCAGGCCTCGAGCGCCCTCCCCAGCACTGCCTCACACTGCCGGTCCGAGGTGGATACACCACCATCCAGAAGCAGCGAATGGCGAAACATCACCGTGCCGTTCTGGCTCCAGACTTCGAAATGTCCGATCCACATCTGCTCGTTTATCCGCGCCACGAGCTTCTGTATCTCCGCCAGACGCGGCTCCGGGATCTTCACTTCGAACGCACAGGCGAGATGCAACACCCTAATGGGGTCCATCCAGGTGAACGAGACCTGATAGTTGACGAGCTTCCCAGCGACAGCAATCGCGATCTCGTCTTCCACACTGCGCTCGAACGACCAATCGTTACGGAGCGCCATGCTCTCGACCATTGCGAGAGGATTGTCTCGCATCTCCACGAAGCTTTCCATTAGAGACATGCCGGCTCCCCTACACAGTGGACGCTCTCAAAAAAACTGGGCCGCTGATGATGCATGCGGCGTTTGTCTGAAAAGCGAGTCGTCATCGTTCGCGGTCGCGGAAAACCGCGCCCGCACGATCTGTCCGTCGAGGTGAATCCTGTCCGGAAATGGCTCCGCGCCGATCCGCCAAGGCAAGCCGAATGGGATGAGACGGATAGCAGTCGGTGCAGCAGTGACCATACAGAAAGCGGCTTAAGCGGCCAGCGCCGCCGCGGCGAACTTACCCCCATATTACCCCCGAACTGGGACCTACGCGGTTACGCAACGGCTTGCGTCCGTGGCCCGAAGTACTGACCCACTCCACGATTGCAATGTCTGAGAAGTTACAGCCATTTGAACGCGATATGCGGTTACTCGTGAAGCTGAGTCGAACGTCTGCAGGAAATGGGGCGACGGTATGATATTGTGTTGATGATTTCGCGGCGCGCGGCGCAATTCCTGTGGACGAATTGCAAGCCGTCAAAGCGCATTTCGGAAAAGCCGATGGATTTCAGCAAAACGGAAAATAGAATTGGGCCGCACCTCTGGGTAATCCTCGAAACCTCCACCCAACACAAGTTGTAGCGCGAATGTGGGAGCGTGAACGGAACATCGAAACGAGGCCGACTGCAGCGAAACGCAAAAGGCTCAAGACCGAAGGAATATGAGACATGAGAAAAGTCGTCCCTGCGATTTTGTTCTTTGCTGCCCTTGCGACTCTGTTCGGCGAAGAGGCGCTCCGGATCTGGGGCGAATCCCATCACGATCCTCACGAGCTTTACGACCTCTGGCCCGGAGCGTCTTTCTGGACCCCGACGCTGATCGTTCAGGCAGCCATGACCGTCATTTTCGTCGGTGCGTGCTTGTATGTTATCGTCTCCAAACGGTACGGACCCACGGAGCGGCATTGGGCTTTCGGCACCTTGGGCACGATTCTAGGATTTTGGCTGCGGACCGCCTAACGGGATGAAAGCCACCCGGGGAACAGTACGATGAGCAACAGTTCGCTTTCCGTCGCCGCGCTCGATGAGCGCATCCGGATCGTTCGCGAGAATATACGGCAGTTGGTCGAGCAAGCGGCTGGTTACTCCGGCGCCGAAGACGAAGAACGCAATGCCGACCGAATCGCGCAGCAAACCGAAGAGCTTGACCGGCTCACCAAGCAGCGCGATGCGCTGACGAAGAAATAGCTGAAAAGTCCACTTCTGATCGACGCGAAAGGCCGGCTCCGGCGGCCTTATCGCAACTTGTAAAGCGCGTGCCGCCTGTTTCGCGTGAATGGCCTCACGTGGCTTGGCCAACGTCCCTGTTCGACGGCCGTGGCCCATTCGGGGCTCACCAGAACATGCGGACCGTCGATCTCATAAAGCGCACTATAGCGCGGACCATCGTGCGCAACGCGGCGCCTTTCGCCGCCGATGCTTACGGTGAATGGTTCCCCCTCCACGCGCGTGACTGCGTATACGCCCGGCACCTTGAGGAGAATAGGCACGTGCTCGGTGTCGTAGACTTCGTTGAACAGCGCTTCCTTGTCGGGGTCCACATCCATACTGACAACGAACAGATATCTGGATTTGATCGGCATCGAACCCCCTCGCCGTGGCAATGCCGGCGTGCAGCGTTGCCAGCTTGACTAATGATCAGATATCCGTGGGCGACTGGGCGCAGACATCAGTCGACGCTGGTTACGACCGCGAGCTTCGTGATCTCGTGACTCGAGTAGGCGCGGAGGAATGCCTCATAGTCCCTGAAGGACACGCAGCCATTCGAATCGCCGTTGGGACCGAGCATGAAGGTATGAGCCAGGAGCCCGCTGCGGCCGAAGACCTTTGCCTGATCTTCGGGGATCAGCCGTATTGCGCGCACGCCATGGAAAGGCGCCTCACGCATTTGCAGATCGTAGACGTTGGGCGGCGTGACGCCCCGACTGCGCACAGGGGCGGAATTTGGATCATCGAGTCTATCGCCGTAGCCGGAGTGCGCTTCGAGCGTTGTTCCATCCGGCATGTACACCACGTGCGCAGCGATGTCATAGACGGCCGTCTGCCGATCATAACGTCCCGCCGGTGTGATCTGTTGGCCAGTGTCCACTACGCCGGCTTCAGGCGCCGCATAAGCAAGCGTGACCTGAGCGGGCTTCGGCCCATACAGCTTCTCGAATATGGACGGGAACCGCTTGCCAAAGATTCTTTCAAAGATCGATGGTTCGGCTGGTGTGCTTGCGACCGCAACGGCTTGGGGCTGCTGCCCGCTGTCCTCGCGAGACGGCTTACCCCTTCGGGATTGGAGGTCGGTGGAATGCGGCGCGGGCGTGTGCAGCGCCAGGTCACGGCCTTGCTCCGGGGCCGCTCTATCCTGCGTGATCGGGACCGGTTGGGGCAGGGACGCCAACGTGGCCCGATTGTACCATCGGGGTGGGACGCTTGGCGTAAGCGATGCGGAAGCAGGTCCCAGATAGAAGCGAGAGTCAAAGAGAGAAGGCGCCGGATCGGACCGCGCCACCAAAGCCTCCTGCATGGCTTCGGCTCTGTCAGCGCTAACCCAGGGCAGGAAGCTGCAAAGAAGCCACGCGCCTACGAATGCACCGCACGTGACGGCTGCGCCGATGAAGGCGCTTTTCGGCAGTACACCCGGCGACGAACGCCACAGAACGTACGGCTCGTACTCGTTACGCCACTTGATACACGTCATCCGGCCCCCGCCCGAACTCTACCCCACTAAACCCCAGACAAATCCGGACGGCGCCGGGCAAGCAGCGCATCCGAACAGAAAGTGTATTAAGGCCCCTCCCCCGATCGCGAGATCAGCGGGCCGTTCCGCTAACCTGCTCAGGCATTAAGGCGACTTTTGGGTTAAACGTCAACCAAACAGTAACCATACAGGACCGGAATGGGGCCGCTGGGAGCCCTGAAAACGCCGAATTCAACCGATTCCGCGCCTAAACCAGTCTGTGGCACGCGCAAGTACCGTTATGCATGAACGGGGCGGTCCGATCGCTTAACCGGCCTGGAAGCGCTCGTTAGGCGGGGCGATCTCAGTGACCAGATCGCGGATGAGGTGCTTGTTGGGCAGCGGCGTCAGTGTCATTTCCCGCGCTTCGAGGCGTGCGGTGCAAGCGTAGATGGTCTCGCCGTCGAGTTGGATCATGCATTCCTTGCAGGCGTTGGCGTTGATGCAGGAGAAGCGGACCGCTAGCGACGGGTCTTTATGGACGCGCAGCCAGCGCAGACCATCGAGCACCGATTGTCCGGGCTCGAACGGGACCTCGAAGCTCTCCCAACGCTCGCCGTCGCGCACGCCGCCGCGGCGGATTTTAAGTGTGGCGACCTGACTCACGATACCAACGCCTCCCCGGGCGCGCCGGATACTTTCATTTGGTCGCCGCCAATCTGCACGCGCTGATGAACCTGCCAATGGGGCAGCGTATCGGGAAAATCCTCGCGCTGATGGGCGCCGCGGCTTTCGCTCCTATTCGCCGCCGCTCGCGCAATGGCAGCCGCGACCACCAGCATGTTGCGCAGATCAAACCAATCGAGCCGTTCGCTGTCGAAGGCGCCGCCGCGGCCGAAGGGTTGCTCGCCAAGGAGGTTGGCTAGCGCCGCGATGTCCTCGAGCGCGCGCTTGAGTTTTGCTCCGGTGCGCAGCGGCCCAACATTATCGGCCATGGTCGCCTGCAGAGCGGCGACCATCTCGGCGGTGTTGCTGTTCCTGGCGCGGCCCGCGCTCCCAGCATTGGCGCGCACCAGGTCGATCGCCGCGGCCGTGTCCTGAGCGCGAAGGCATTGCCGTGAGATTTTCGCTGCTCGCGCGGCAGCGCTTTTGCCGGCGCGGCGGCCGAACACAAACGCTTCCGTCAGTGCGTTGCCGGAAAGCCGGTTGGCGCCATTGGCGGCGCCGACCACTTCGCCGGCGACGAACAGTCCCGGCACATCGGTCGCCATAGCGGCGTCGGCCTTGACGCCGCCCATGTGATAATGAGCGATCGGCGCGACTTCGACCGGCGTGCGGGTGAGATCGATGTTGTTCGCCGCCAGCCGGTCGATCACCGGGCCGAACGCCTCGCGCAACGCCGCGGGCGTACAGTGCTGGAAACTCAGATAGGCGCCGTCGTGCGGCGAGCCGCGCCCCGCCTCGACTTCCTTCAGGATCGCATAGGTCGCGAGATCGCGCGTAAGAACGTATTTGCCGTCCTCATCCGAGCCATAGGCCGAGGTAAACTCCTCCATGCGGCCGTTGAGCAGGCGGCCGCCGAGCTTGTAGCGAAATGGATCCCACATGATCGGGTCCATGCCCACGAGCCGCGGCGCCAAGTGGCCTATGGGGAAAAACTGCACGAACTCCATATCGATCAGCGATGCGCCGGCGCGCAGCGCCAGCGCATAGCCGTCGCCGCCCATGTTGACCGAGGCACTGTTGCGGCGAAACAAGCGCGTCAGCCCGCCGGTCGCGAGCACCGTCGCCGTGGCGGCGATGGTCACCGGCGCGCCGGAAGACAAATGCCAGGCGACAGCGCCCGTGGCTTCACCGCCACTCGTGATCAGATCGACGATGCAGAGATCGCCAGCCTTGCGGATGTTTTTTCCAACGCGCGCCATGACTGTCCGCAGCGTTTTCGACACCGCCGGGCCGGTATTGATGAAATCCACGTAGACGCAGCGCGGCCGGTCATGGCCCGGCGCGGTGGTCGCGGTGATATGGCCGTTCTTGCGCGCCCAGCCGACACCCCATTTGTCCAGCTGACGAATACATTCGGGCGCGTCTTCGCACAGGAGCTGCGACAGCTTTTCGTCGCATAAGCCGCGGCCGGCCGCGATGGTATCATCAAGATGATAGCTGGGGTCGTCGGGCACCTCTTCGCCGAGCGCCGCCGCGACGGTCATCTGTGCCATCACGGTGGCGCCGCCGCGCCCGATCAGGCTTCGGTCGACGAGGAGCACCTTGGCGCCGTTACGCGCCGCCTCGATCGCCGCGTACATCCCTGCGGCACCGGAGCCAATCACCAGCACATCGGTTTCGACATTGGTCGTGTCAGCGACCATCACGGCGCCGCCTGTGTAGCGAAGGCAGCGGCAAGACGCGCGGCGAATTGGCGTTCCATCTCCTTCGCCTTTGAGCGCAACACCGGCTGACCCAGACTGCCGAGCTTGCCGGTCAACGCGGCCTCGACCTCGTAATTGATCTTTGTTTCATCGCCGACTTCGGTGAGGGTTGTCAGCGACGTTGCGGCGAGCCGGCCGACGATGCCGAGCGGTGTGCCTTCGACCTTGGCCTCGATCTCACGCGGCTCTTCGGCGCGCACGACCTGCACCGTGACCTTAAACTTGAAATTCATGTAGGCCACTTTGGTGGCGAACACGGCGGCATAAGTATCCGGCGCTGTCTCTTGCAGGTCCTGAACGCCGTCGACGCAGGACGCAAAAAAGCGGGCATCGCGCACCGCCGCGTAGACCTTGGCGCGAGGCGCTTTCACCGTGACTTCGCCGGTAAATTTCATTGCGGATACTTACGCTCCCTTTTGTCCGTTTGCAGCATCCTCCCTTCATGCGGGGAAGGGTAAGAGATCATCACACCGTCGCCTTCAACATTGATGCCAACGGGCGGGTCGGATCGGCGAGCGCGGCGGCATCGACCTTTATGCGGCGCTCGATCAGGCGGCGCGCGGCGGCGAGATCGCGCTGTGCGTTAATGCCCATGGCGTAGACGAGGACGCCGTCGACAAGTTCGAACGCGAGCAAGCTTTTGCCCGACAACGGACGCCGGATGCGCACACCTGGTTGCGCAGGCGGCCAGCCCACACCCTGGATGTACAGATCGTATTGCTCCGACCAGAACGACGGCACGGTCCGATAGGTTTCGTTCGCGCCCGCGGCGTTGCGCCCCGCTACGGCGCCCTGATCGAGCGCATGGCGCCAGTTCTCAAGCCGCACCGAGCCGTGCGGCGCGGGAAAGCGTACCGCATC
>JASHVC010000645.1 GCA_030039655.1 Xanthobacteraceae bacterium
TGTCGCAGCGGTTCGCGACCAATCCTTCCGGCATGTGATCGAGGATTTGCCGGACGAGCGCTAAGCTCTGTTCGACTTCGCGGATGCGTACCCAGACACGGGCATCGACATCGCCCGCCGTCAGTACCGGCACGGCAAATTCAAGTTTGTCGTAGGGCGGGTAGCCGGGCGATTTCCGTGCATCGAAATTGCGGCCGCTGGCGCGTCCAACATAACCCGGCGTTCCGAACTGCTGCGCCAGTTCCGGACGAACAATCCCGGTGCCGGCGGTGCGGTCCAAAAGCGACGTGGTGTTGTCGTAAAGTTCTATCAGGCGCGGAAAATACTGCCCGATGTGCTGCGCCGTTTCGCGAATACGGATTGCGCCGTCAGGCTTAAGATCGTCGGCAACGCCCCCGGGTTTGACTCGGTCCATCATCAGCCTATGGCCGAACGCGGAGTCCGCGGCGCGCAACACATGCTCACGCAAAATTCCGCAATGGGCGTGCATGAGCGAGAACGAAGCGTCGTTGCAGATGGCGCCAATGTCGCCCAAATGGTTTGCCAGGCGTTCAAGCTCGGCCATTAGCGCACGCAGATAATGGGCGCGCGGCGGTGCTTCGACCTGCAGCGCCGCCTCGACCGCCCGAGCGAAGGCTATTCCGTAGGCGACCGTGCTGTCGCCGGAGGTGCGCGCGGCAAGCTGGCAAGCCCGTTCGATCGTCGCGCCGGCTATCAGCGATTTGATGCCCTTGTGGACGTAGCCGAGACGCTGCTCAAGCCTCACTACCGTTTCGCCGCCGGCGGTGAAGCGGAAATGGCCCGGCTCGATGATACCGGCGTGCACGGGACCCACCGGTATCTGATGCAGGTTTTCGCCTTCCACCGGCAGAAATTCATAGGGGCGGCGCGTATCCGGTGCGGGTATGCGCGCACCTAACGGATGTTGCACGTCCCAGAAGCCGAGATCGAGCCACGGTCGCGTGTCCGGCGCGCCGACCGGTTCGAGACCGTAGAGGCTGGCAATCGCGCGCTCGAGCCGGATGGCTGGCGGGTGTAATGCGCCGACTGAGGGAAATGTCTGGTCCGCGCACTCAAGGCTCACCACTGCGATGTCGTTGGTGTTCGGCTCGATGAGAGCCATATGGACCGACAAGGACGCGCCGGCATCGCCCCAAAGTCCAAGCAGCGTGACACGCCCGGCGGCGAGTTCATTGGCCACGTGCCGCCAAACCTCAGCCGTCACCACAAGGCGCGGCCACGGCCGATGGCCCTCGACGGGTCTGCCCTGCAGGTTGATGTCGGAGAGCAGCGGCATTTGCCTAACCGAGTAATCCCGCGACGTTCTGGAACCAGGCGACCAGCGCCGGTGGCATGTAGATGCCGGCCGCGAACACGAGCGCGAGGTGGGCGAACATCGGCGCATAGGAGGCTTGCGCCTTGGCGGCCGGTCCACGCGGTTCGCCAAAAGCGATGCTGTTCAGCCGCAGAAACAATCCGCCCAGCGCGACGAGCAGGCCGAACACCAGCACGAGCGCCAACAGCGGCGCTCGCGCAAACGTCGAACTGACGACCAGAAATTCGCTCATGAAGATGCCGAGCGGCGGCAGCCCGGCGATGGCGACCACGCCGAGGATAAGGCCCCAGCCCAACAGCGGATGCGTCTCGGTGAGGCCACTCATATCGGCGATCCGTTGCGTACCCTTGACCTGCGCGACGTGACCGACGGCGAAGAAGATCGCCGACTTGGTCAGCGAGTGCATGGTCATGTGCAGGAGCGCGGCGAAATTGGCGATCGGGCCGCCCATGCCGAATGCGAAGGTGATGATGCCCATGTGCTCGATGGACGAATAGGCAAACAGCCGCTTTATGTCGCGGCGGCGGTAGAGCATGAAGGCTGCGAAGACGAGCGACAGCAATCCGAGCGTCACCATCAGGCGGCCGGGCGCTAGCGCCGCCGCATTCGCGGCCAGCAGCATTTTGAAGCGCAGCAGCGCGTAGAGCGCGACGTTGAGCAGCAGGCCCGACAGCACCGCCGAAATCGGCGTCGGACCTTCGGCGTGGGCATCGGGAAGCCAGGCATGAAGCGGCGCAAGCCCGACTTTGGTGCCGTAGCCAAGCAGCAAAAAGACGAAAGCGAGATCGAGCAGAGCCGGATCGAACTTGCCCGCCTGGGCGACGAGCACGCTCCACACCATGGCGTCGAGACCTTCGCCGATAACCGGCCGCGCCGCCATATAGATGAGGATAGTGCCAAACAAGGCTAGCGCGATGCCGACGCTGCCGAGGATGAAATATTTCCACGCTGCTTCCAACGCCTCGGGGGTGCGATAGATGCCGACCATGAGCACGGTGGTCAGCGTCGCAAGCTCGATCGCTACCCACATCAGACCGATATTGTTGGCGACGAGCGCGAGATTCATCGCAAACATCAAAAGCTGATACATGGCGTGGTAGAAACGCACGAATGGTGGCGTCAGCCGGCCGATTTCCAGCTCGTGCCCGATATAGCTGGCGCTAAAGACGCTGGTGGTGAACCCGACGAACGTCGTCAGCACGATGAACGTGCCGTTGAGATCGTCGACCAGCAGATAAGCGCTCGGCTGCGGCCGGCCGAAGAAGAGCGAAAGAGCGCAGAGAAGCGTGAGCGCC
>JASHVC010000646.1 GCA_030039655.1 Xanthobacteraceae bacterium
TTTTCTACCCCGATCTCGAAGAGCGGGGGAAATTCTGTCTAAGCTTAGAGTGCGCTTTCCTTTTTCAGCGTTCATTTCAAAAACCCTTTCTTTTTGCAGTACTCGGCCAGCAGCTTCTCGATCAGGCTTGTAAGGGATCGGTGCCCATTCTCGGCTGCTTTTTCGGCAGCGGCCTTGAGGGTTGGGTGTATGCGCAAATTAACCTGCGCGGTTTTCGTCTCTGTAGGCATGTGTAGTAGTCCTCTAGTTATTCAATTTAAAACCGCTTTACAAAGACTAGACCGAAGGTATAAGGTGTATAGAGAGCGCATTCACGTCGCGCAAGAACGTAATGCCGGGAGGAATCCGCCATGGCTGCCCTGAGCTGACATCCCGTCACCTGAATTTTTAAGCCGAAATTGCTGCTGAGCGAGATCGTGTCATGAAGACGCGACGACGGCGCGCGCACGCAAATCGTCACAAACCCCGTCCGATCGGCACGTTTAGCAAAGGACGGCGCGACCGATGAAGCTGGACGAGAACGGCTGGCGGATTCCGCGACGTGCCACACAGGCGCATGAAATCTATTTGCGCTGTCTGCGTGGCTTGACCTCAGACGAGATCGCAGAGGACTTGTCTCTTAGCGTGCATCACGTGGATGTGGTCATCTGGCGCTTAAAGCACCCAGGCGACCACGGAACGCGTGACGCAAAAAATGACGACTACGAGGGCCGGACCGCGATTAATGAGCGTGGTGCCGAGCGACTCGCTTCTCGCATTCGTGAGTATTGGATCGGTCGCGGCTATCTCGGAATTGTCGCCGAGCCGGTTGTTCTCGTCGATAGGTTCGGCTCGCGAAACCGCCACTGGATCTGGGGCGTCCGGACCAACATTGGGCCGGATGGATTCCCACCACGACTGCCGCTATAGGCGCGCCGAGCGGGGGCAATGTTACGGCACCCCGCTTCACATGTGGCAACCTTGGCCCCGTAGATTCACCCAGGAACCTCCGGGGCCCTTTTTGTTGCCAGGCAAGTCGGTCACGCCTGCCTTACCCGCCGTTGCGTGGGTCGTTTACATTAAGGCATATAAGCCGCGATTGCGTAGCTGTCCCGCTCAACGGTAGGATTTGTGCAGGAGCGAACGCTGTGGAAATCGTTGCGTTGTTTGTTGTCTGGATTGCAATTGCGATAGTCGGAGCGATCGTCGCCGGCAATAAAGGCTTTAACGCGAGCGCCTGGTTTGTTGGGTGCCTTTTGTTACCGCTGGCGATCCTTATACTTTTAGCTTTGCCGCCGCGGGCTCGGCCGGGCGGGACCACCAAGACCTGTCCACAATGTGCGCAGACAGTGATGGCTGCCGCGAAGCTTTGCCGTTTCTGTGGCTATGAGTTTCCGGCGGAAGGCAACCAGGGCGACCTTGATCACGCCGCTGCTTGCTACAACCGTGGCGTGGCGTACCTTGGCAAGAAGGATTACGACCAAGCCGTCGCTGCGTTCAGTGAGGCGATCAGGCTTGATCCGAAATACGTCACCGCCTTGAAGGCTCGCGCCAATGCCTATCGCGCCAGGAAAGACGACGACCGCGCCACCTTCGACTTGAATAAAGCCAACGCGCTGATGTCGTCAGGGGATGGGCCGTTGCGGTGAGGTTATTGGCTGGTCGATTCGGTTGCGCGAATTTCGACATTACGCGCCAACGGGGCGACGTTTCCTTTACGGTGCCGGCCTCTGACGAATTGCGGGCATCGCGGGCTCTCGTGCGAAAAGTCAAAGCCGCGTCTGTCAGGGTGCCTACGCCGCTATTCACGGATACCCTTTCCGTTTGACGATTTAGCTCGGCGCTAGGAACTCGGCTTTCCATCGCCAATGCTTACTCGTTCCGATCGCATCGTGATCAACGAGAAGTAGGCCCACGGGCGCGCCGCGGTCGTGGAGAATCTGCCGAGGCGCACGCGTGGTCAATCTTTCGAGCGCGTCTTAGCTGCCTTGCGAGTGGCCTGCACCCGTCGGGTCGAAGTATCTTCGTCGTGCGGACCAGAACATTCTGGCTCGCCTGTCTCTTCGAATTCCTCGCGCGTCATCCCGCATTGCGCACAAGGCTCCCCGAGCAGACCAAAATCATGACCGCCAGCGTGACGATAATCGAGCCCCACGACGCCACCTCCGGAATTCACCCCCCAGCAGCTATATGCGGCGACCTTATGGGTTCCGACAGATAAGGCGCCTATGTTCCCAGCCA
This sequence comes from Xanthobacteraceae bacterium, assembly GCA_030039655.1. The sequence continues at coordinate 2,221 of JASHVC010000646.1, forward strand.
ATCGCTATCTCGCACGGACGATAGGGGATGGAGACTTCTTGTGCTGGAGTTGGCCAAATAGTCTCGTACGTCTGTTTATTGTTTGCAGGCGGCGGTGGCGACGATTGATTATTCTGGGCCTGCCCGACCGAGACACCTAAAAGCACGGTTAAGGCCGCTGCGGTGCTAATACATGCAAAGCGCATAATGCTCTCCTCATAGTTCGTGTTCTGGCCCGTCAAATGGACAACGCTTAGGAAGCCTGTTGCGATTCGATAAACCCTGGTCACCCTGTGACGTGATGGGGCAATCACGACCTTTCCACCTCCTCACCGTAGTGTCCGCCTTGCCTCCGTTAGCGATAGGTTTAGCGACATCGCACGACGTTGTTGAGTACCAATCGGCAACATAGCCCCCTACAGGTGGTCGGAAGATTGGTTTAAGCTGATCGTCGCCAAACGTGAGGCTCTGGCTTTGACGCAGGCGATGAGGGAAGTCGTCACAGACGCTTACCGGCGGGTGCTCGAAAATTGAATCCCATCATCGACATGCACACCCACTGCGCGGCACGCCCCAGCGGCGATCCATTCGGTGTCGCCGCAGTTATGCGTGGCACGCCGTTCGGTAAGAACACGGTAACGAATTTCCGAGGCATGCCGACGATCGCCTATGGGGACATGTTGGACTTCGATCTTCAGGAGGAGGTTTGCGCGGCCGCAGGCATCACGGGACGCATCATCAGCAACCCATTTGCGGCTGAAAGTATCTCATGGGCATCAAAGGTGCCGGCCGCCGACATCGTCAAATCAGTCAATGATGAACTGGCCCGGATCGTCGCGCGCTCACCCAAGAACTGGGGCCTTGGCACACTTAATCCCCTTGATGCTAGGCAGGTGGCGGAGGGGGAACGTTGCCTAGGGTCGCTCGGCTTCAAGGGTATCCAAATTTGCACGAGCTGGCACGGCCGTTTCGTCGACGGCGATGACTCTTATGCATTCTGGGAATGGGCGCAGGCCCGGCGCGTACCGGTTTTTCTCCATCCGCCGCGCGTGCCCATCGGCCATGAGCAGCAGATGGATCAGTACAAACTCGATGAGCTCGTCGGTCGACCGTTCGACACCGCCATGGCGGTTGCCCGCATGATCCTTTCGGGCCTCTTCGACCGATATCCACGTTTGAAGCTGGTGATCGCCCATATGGGCGGGGGACTTTTGCCGTGCGTGGGTCGGCTTGATTTCGGCTGGCGGCTCGGCTGCGAAGGACTGCCGGATCGCGCCGCTATGCGATGCGAGGAGCTGCCGAGCAGCTACCTCAGGCGCATTAGCGTCGACACCATGGGCTTCTGGGCGCCGCACGTGCGTGAGGCGGTCGAGGTGTTCGGTCCCGACGGTGTGATGTTCGGTACCGATTATGGGCCGGTACCACTCGACCCCAAAGAGCATGTCGACATCGTCAACGCGCTCGCGCTGTCGCCGACTGACAAGGAAAAAATTCTGTGGCGCAACGCTAATGCGTTTTTCGATCTCGAAGTCCCCGGCTAGGCCGTGCACTTATAAATTCGCCATGTCATGAAATTTCTCCGCCGCGAATTTTTCCATTTAGCTGCCGCAGGCGCAGCGTTGCTGCCAGCAATATCGCGTACCGCCTTGGCGCTCGACTATCCAACACGGCCGGTGCGTTTGATCGCACCATTCCCGCCGGGCGGCGTGGTGGACTTGTTC
>JASHVC010000046.1 GCA_030039655.1 Xanthobacteraceae bacterium
AAACTGCGGATGCGGACCACGCCGCGCTGGCGGCAGAATGCGGTAAGGGAACCTACGTGCGCTCCCTCGCCCGCGATCTCGGCCGCACGCTTGGCGCCTTCGGCCACGTGTCGGCCCTGCGGCGCAGCCGGGTCGGGCCGTTCGGCGAAGGGGATATGATTCCCCTGGAACGGGTCGAGGCTTTATGTCATAGAGCAGCCGCCGGCGAGCACAACTTCGCCGACATAATCCTGCCGATCGAGACCGCGCTGGACGACATCCCGGCGCTGGCCGTCAGTCAGGCAGACGCGGCAAGGCTCAAGCGTGGCCAAGCCGTTTTGATGCGCGGACGGGACGCGTCCGTCTTCCGCGGCATGGTTGCGGTCGCTTGTAGCGGCGAAATCGTGGCCATCGCCGAAGTGGACCGCGGCGAGATCGTCCCCAAGCGCGTGTTCAATTTAACCGGCATCGTTGGTCGAGCCGGTAGAAAGGCAAAATGACGATGTCGATTACGACCGCGCGCAAAGCGGAGGTTATCAAGACGTATTCCGTAAAATCCGGCGATACGGGTTCGCCCGAAGTCCAGGTCGCGCTCCTTTCGGAGCGGATCAACAACCTGACCGATCACTTCAAGACCCATATCAAAGACAACCACTCGCGTCGCGGGCTGCTCAAGCTCGTGTCGCAGCGGCGGCAAATTCTCGACTATCTGCATCGCACCAACGAGGGGCGATACAAGGAGTTAATTGAACGGCTGGGTATCCGCCGTTGAAAGATTTACGCGCGGCAATTCCGCGCGTTTTGTGGCGGTACGCATGATGCGTCCGCCGAATGTCCGGCAGCCCTGAAGGTTGCCGATTAGAGCGACGGGCCGATGCCCGTCGGTATCGATGGAAGGCCGATGGCCATGGCAGGATCGCCGGATGCTGTTTGGGTTCGCGACATGCGCGCGAACGACAGCCTCTCGCCGTCTTGCTCATGGCTTTCGCGCCGCCATAAAAACCATGAGAGAAAGACCAAATGTTCGATATTCATCGTGTGGAACTTGACTGGGGTGGCCGCAAGCTAACGCTGGAAACCGGCCGAATAGCGCGTCAGGCCGACGGCGCCGTCCTCGCTACTTACGGCGAAACGACCGTGCTGGCTGCCGTCGTGGCGGCGAAGCAACCCAAGGAAGGCATCGATTTCCTTCCGCTGACTGTCAACTACACCGAAAAGTACTACGCGGCCGGCCGGATTCCGGGCGGCTACTTCAAGCGCGAGCGCGGCCCGACCGAAAAGGACACGCTGACCTCGCGTCTGATCGACCGTCCGATCCGTCCGCTGTTTGCCGAGGGCTGGCGCTGCGATACGCAAGTGACGGTCACAGTGCTCTCGCACGATCTCGAGAACGATCCGGACATCGTCGCCATGGTAGCGACGTCCGCCGCGCTGACGCTGTCCGGCGCGCCCTTCATGGGACCGATCGGGGCCGCCCGCGTCGGCTTCATCGAAAACGAATATGTGCTCAATCCAACGCTCGATGAGATGGCGCAAAGCAAGCTCGACCTCGTTGTGGCGGGCACGCAGGACGCCGTGATGATGGTGGAATCGGAAGCCAAGGAGCTGTCCGAGGACATCATGCTCGGCGCGGTGATGTTCGGTCACCGGCACTTCCAGCCGGTGATTCAGGCCATCATCAAGCTTGCCGAGAAGGCCGCGAAGGAACCGCGCGAACTGGTCGGGGCCGACAACAAGGCACTGGAAAAAGAAATCCTCGGCCTCGCCGAAAAGGATCTGCGCACGGCCTATGCGATCGTAAAGAAGCAGGACCGCCAAGACGCGGTCGCCGCGATCAAGGAAAAGGTGATGGCGCACTTCTTTCCAGAAGGCGCCGAGCCGAAATACGACAAGCTCCAGGTCGCCGCCGTCTTCAAGGAACTCGAAGCCAAGATCGTACGTTGGAACATTCTCGACACCGGCAAGCGCATCGACGGGCGCGACGTTAAGACCGTCCGCCAGATCATCGCCGAGGTCGGCGTGCTGCCGCGCACTCACGGCTCGGCGCTATTTACCCGCGGCGAGACACAGGCGCTCGTGGTGGCAACGCTCGGCACCGGCGAGGACGAGCAATTCATCGACGCGCTGCAGGGCACCTACAAGGAATCATTCCTGCTGCACTACAACTTCCCGCCCTACTCGGTCGGCGAAACGGGCCGCATCGGAGCACCCGGCCGCCGCGAAATCGGTCATGGCAAGCTCGCCTGGCGGGCGATCCATCCGATGCTGCCGTCGAAGGAAGAGTTCCCCTACACCATCCGCATCGTCTCCGAGATCACCGAGTCCAACGGCTCGTCCTCAATGGCGACGGTATGCGGCTCTTCTCTAGCGCTGATGGATGCCGGCGTGCCGCTGAAGCGGCCGACCGCGGGCATCGCCATGGGACTAATCCTCGAAGACAAGCGCTACGCGGTACTGTCCGACATCCTTGGCGACGAGGATCATCTTGGCGACATGGACTTTAAGGTCGCCGGCACCGAGCAGGGCGTCACTTCGCTGCAGATGGACATCAAGATCGCCGGCATCACCGAAGAGATCATGCGCGTCGCTCTTGGCCAAGCCAAGGACGGCCGCATGCACATCCTCGGCGAAATGAGCAAAGCGCTGACGTCCGCCCGGGCCCAACTGGGCGAGTACGCGCCGCGCATCGAAGTCATGCATATCCCGGTCGACAAGATCCGCGAGGTGATCGGCTCCGGCGGCAAGGTCATCCGCGAGATCGTGGAAAAGACCGGTGCCAAGATCGACATCTCCGACGACGGCACGATCAAGATCGCGTCCGCAAAGGCGGAGTCGATCGACGCCGCGATCAACTGGATCAAGTCGATCGCCTCGGAGCCCGAGGTCGGCCACATCTACGAAGGCACCGTCGTCAAGGTTATGGATTTCGGCGCCTTCGTGAATTTCTTTGGCGCCAAGGACGGCCTTGTCCACATCAGCCAGCTCGCGCCGCGGCGCGTACAGAAAACCTCCGACGTGGTCAAGGAGGGCGAGAAGGTGAAGGTCAAGCTCCTCGGCTTTGACGAACGCGGCAAGGTGCGGCTGTCCATGAAGGCGGTCGATCAACAGACCGGCGAGGACCTTGAGGCCAAGCAGAAGGCGGAAGGCGAGCATCCGCACGAGGCGGCGGCCAGCGGCGCGGCGGAGTAGCAGCAGCACCGCGTTTGCGCACTCGACTCCTCACCCTGAGGTGCTCGCCGACAAAGTCGGCGAGCCTCGAAGGGCGAGGCCACGGCGCCCGGGTCTACATCCTTCGAGGGGCGCCATAGCGCGTCGAAGACGCGCGTAAACGCGCTTCTGGCGGCCACCTCAGGATGAGGTGAACGTTATTCCGCCACTACGACGGGTTCCCCGTCGCTCGGCGCGCGCGGCGTTCTGAACACGATCAGCAGCGGGATCACCGTCAGCGTCGCGATCATGAGCAGCTTGTAGTCGTCCACGAAGGCGATGATCTGCGCCTGCTGGGTGATCACCGCATCGAGCGCCGCGCGCCCGGCGGCGGTCAGCGGATTCCAGGACTGATGGATCGCCGGATCGTCAAAGCCGCGATTCACCGCCGTGACGTGCGCAGCAATGACCGCGTGATTCGCCTGCGTGTTCCGCGTCAGCAGCGCGTTGACGACCGAAATGCCGACGCTGGAGCCGATATTGCGCGACAAGTT
>JASHVC010000647.1 GCA_030039655.1 Xanthobacteraceae bacterium
GTTCATGGCATCCTAAGCAACCTCCCCTCGGACACGCGGCCCATTGATACATTGAGGATGCGGCAAATCGCGTGCGGCACTCAATGGTCTTTCGGGCCGTCGACCGCTACTGCACACTGATGTGCGCCGCGTCGATCACCCCGCCCCACAATTTCAGCTCGTCGGCGAAGAACTGCGCCGTCTGCTCGGGCGTCGTGGCGCCCGGATCGAGCTGGAGCGCATGCAGCCGTTCGCTCACTTGCGGGTCCTTGAGCACTTCGACGGTGTCGCGGTTGATCTTTGCGACGAGCGGCGGCGGCGTGCCGGGCGGCGCGGCCAGGGCGAACCACGTAATGGAGCGGAACCCTGGCAGCCCCGATTCCTCCATGGTCGGCACTTCAGGCAGCGCCGAAATCCGTTTTGCACTGCCGACCGCCAGCATCTTGATCTGGCCGCCGCGATAGATCGGGACCGACGTGGTCGCCGTGTCGAAGAACATATCGACATGCCCGGCGATAACATCATTGAGCGCCGGCAGCGCGCCGCGATACGGCACGTGCAGCATCTTGATGCCCGCGAGTTGCTCCAACAGCGCCGAAGACAGCTGCGCGGTCGAGCCGACGCCCTGGGACGCGTAGGTGAGCTTGCCCGGATTGGCCTTGGCGTAGGCGATCAGCTCCGCCACCGAATTGATGGGAAGGTCCTTGCGCAGGTCGAGGACGTTCGGCCCGGTCGCCAGCAAGGTGATGGGCACGAGCTTATCGGGATCGTACGGCAGGTCGTGATAGAGCAGCTTGTTGATGGTCAGCGGCGACGGCGGACTGGCCAACAGCATGTATCCATCCGGCTCGGCGCGGGCGACCCGCTCGGCGCCGATATTCATGCCGGGGACATTTTCGACGACTGCCGCCTTGCCCCATTTGCGGCCGAGCTGATCGGCAACGATGCGCGTGAGCGTGTCGGTGGTCGAGCCCGCCGGAAACGGAATGATGATGCGCACCGGCTGCGACGGATAATTCGCTTGGTAATTCTCTTGCGCGCGCGTGAGGCCGGCCCATGCGGCAACGATAGCCGCGAGAGTCATTATTATAAGTCTTCGCATGTCCCGTCCGCTTCGTTGCCGCGTCGGCGTCAGGCGGCGGCCGTCGTCCGCGCCTCTTCGCGCCGGAACGGCTCGATGATTTCCTTCGCCACTACGGCGACCTGCTCCAGGTTCGGCACGAGTTTGAACAGGAACAGCTCGATGCCCATGTCCTGGTAGGCGCGCAGCTGCTTGCGCACGTGATCCGGCGGACCAATACAGCCGGCCTTCATGGCCGGCGCGGTGCGCTGCATGATCTTGCGCATGTCGGCTTCCGATCCATCGGAAACCAGAAGCCGCGTCGCCCGCGCCCGTGCGTCTTCCACCGAGTCGCCAAAGGCGATGAAGGGATTGAAGGCGTAGCGCACCTTGCGGCCATGCTTCGCCGCCTTGCTTTCCATCACGTCGATGGAGCGCTGCAGGCTGTCCATCACGTCCTGCGTGGTTTCGGCTTCCTTGTCGAAATCCAAAAACCACCAGTCGCCGGCCTTGGCGACCATGTCGAGGCCGCGCGGGCTGCGGCTGGCGGTGAATATTTCGGGCAGTGTCGGCGTCGCCGGCTTTAACAACAGCTGCGTGCCGTCGATCTGATAAAACTGCCCCTTGTAGGAGAACGGCGTCGCGCTCCACAGGCCGCGCAGGACATCGATGAACTCCTCGGCGCGGACATAGCGGTCATCGTTGTTCAGCAGCGTGTCGCCGCCAAACATGTGGTGTTCTTCCACGTTCCATCCGGTGACGAGATTGATCGCCGTGCGTCCAGGCGTGAGCCGGTCGAGCGATGTCGCCATCTTCGCCACCAGCGTCGGATGCCAAAGGCCGGGATGCACCGCGACCATGCTCTTGATCCGCGCCGTCCACGAGCTCACCGCCGCGGCGAGAATCCAGGCCTCAAAGTCGGCGCCGAGATGGCGCTCGGCGAACAGAATAATGTCGTAGCCGGAGCGGTCGGCGGCGCAGAGGATTTCCTTGGCGAGGTCGAAGGCCGGATCGATCTTGCTGGGCGGCAGCGGCGACAGCGCGCCGGCGACCGACTGCTCGATCGCCTTCGAGCCGACGGTAACGTGCGGGACGGGAGCGTAGAGACCGAATTGCATCGTGGATTCCTCGGGGACTCGCGGCCCCAAGATTAATCCCCACCCACGGCGCTGACTAGGAAGCGGCGGTTGAGACTTCACCTCACCCTGAGGTGCGCGCGAAGCGCGCCTCGAAGGGCGAGGCCCAGGCGCCTTGGCCTGCATCCTTCGAGGCTCGCTGCGCTCGCGCCTCAGGATGAGGACAACAATAGTTATAGCCCGTGGCGGACCGTAGCCCGGATGAAGCGCAGCGTAATCCGAGATTCAGCATGTTCACCTCACCCTGAGGTGCGCGCGAGGCGCGCCTCGAAGGGCGAGGCCCAGGCGCCTTGGCCTGCATCCTTCGAGGCTCGCTGCGCTCGCGCCTCAGGATGAGGACAACGAACAGCGCTACTTGGCCTCTTCCGGCGCCTTGAGGTGGCGGAACGAATAGAGCAGCGCCGCGTCGTAGACGAGTTTGAGCGCGCCGCAGAGGAGCAGCGGCAGGGCTGAGAACGGGCTGGCGAACAGCGCGCCCGCGAAGGTCGGGCTTATGGCGGACGCGAGGCTGCGCGGCACCGCGGTCACGCTCGCGGCGGCGGCGCGTTCGGCGGGCGTCACCACCGCCATGATGTAGGAGGTGCGCGTCGGCACATCCATCTGCGACAGCGCCGAGCGGAGCAACAACAGCGCCAGCGTGGCCTCCAGGCCCGATGAGAACGCCGCGAGGATCAAAAACAGGTTCGAGGGCACGTGGGTGAACACCATGGTGTTGACCAGCCCGATGCGGCGCGAGAGCCACGCCGCGACTGGAAATGACAGTGCGCTGAGCAGGCTCGAGCAGAAAAAGAACAGGCTGGCGGCCGAGAGCGAGAGATGGAATCGCTCGAACAGCCAGAGCGCCAGCAGTGACTGGACGGTGAAGCCGCCGGCAAAGGCATCGAGGCTGAACAACGCGGAGAGCTTATAGACAATGCCGCGCGACGGGCCGAGCGGCGCCGACGGCGGCGCCTGCGTCATGTGCGCGTGAGGCAACAGCCAATAGAGCAGCGCGCAGACAAGCCCAAGCGCCGCGTAGGCGTAGAACATGACGGTGAGCGCCGCAGGCGCGCTGAAGCCCGCGCGTTGCAAAAAGTCAGGCGCCGCGGCGGCGAGCGTGCCGAGCGCCGTCAGCAGCGCGCCGGTCAGGCTATAGCGCGCGAAGGCGCGGGTGCGTTCCTCGTTGGTGACGTTGCCGGCCAGCATGGCCTGCTCCAGCGGCACCAGCACGCCGAGATCGCCGGCCGACGGATTGATCGAGCCGACAAAGCCGATGAACGCGATGACGACGATGTTCTGGAAATTGGGGAAGGCCAAGCCGGTGAGAATCATCAACACCGCGCCGAGCAGCATCAGCGTGCGCAGATCGTACCGCGAGGCAATGGCACCGATCGCCAAGGTCAGCACTGCCGTGCCGAGCAGCGACGCCGCGACCACAAGCCCGATCCGCACCGGGTCGTAGCCGATAGCGATCAGATAGGCCGGCAAGGCAATGGTGGCGAAGCCATCGCCGAACCCGCGCACGCCGCGCGCGGCGTAGAGCAACAGGATGTTGCGGGGTGTGGTCATTGGGCTAAAAGCCTTAGCCGCAGCTGGGCCGCGATACCGCTCCCCGCTCTCGCTTCGCTCAATCCGGGCAACGGTCCGAGCCGTTACTCATCATCCCGCGCCGCAAATTTCACCTCGATATCCTGTCGTCCATCCAGCACGCGCACGATTTGCGGCGCATCGTTGACGACACGATAGAAGACGACGTGAGGCGTGGCGGCAAACGAACGCAGCCCTGGACGCACCTCGTTTCGCGCACGTCCCGCAAACGGATGGTCTTCGAGCAGCGCGACCACTGCGGCGATTTCGCGGAGTACTTTTTCTGCAGTATGCCTGCCAGCGACGCGGACGTAATAATCCCAAATTTTCTCACGATCGTCGAGCGCCTCGGGCGACCAAAGCACCACGCGCCTGGCCTCGGCCATTTACCGATTCTTTTGTCGAATAAAATCGTCGATACTCGACTCTCTTCCCTGCCCCGCATCGAGCGAGCGGACGCCCTTATCGATTTCCGCGCGCAATGCACGCAGCTTTTCGACATGAGAGAGCAGCGTCCGTCCGATCTGTTCCTGATCCTCGGCGGGCAAGCGCTCCACTTCGGCAATGGCTTGTTCGAGTGTTTTGACCATGATGCCACTATATCAAATTGCTCAAGGCAAAACAGGTCGGATTGGCCTAGTCGCTAATCTTTGGCTTTCGCTTTTTCATTTCGTCCGCCTTGCCCATCATGATTTTCAGTCATGAGGCGGGCTTGCCCGTCGGGCGGAGTCATGGACGATTGAGGAATCTCAGGTAGAAAGCTCCGAAAACCAAGACGATGCCAATATTCACTATGAGCCGCTCCCAGAATCGATTTCTGAAGAACGCCACGTCTACACCGACGATAACGGCCGCCATCGCCAACACGTAAAGCACGCCAACTACCTGCCTGCTCATTCTCAATACCCTTTTCGGCCGCGCTAGTTGTCGGCTTTGTACCGGCCCGAGGTTCCGGACAACTGAACATTCCCCCAAAGACGGGGAATAAAGAAGGCCAGGTCGGTGAGATTCGACTCGTGGCTACAAATAATGCGTTTTGTATGTTTTGAATCTGAGTAATAAAATGCGGTCGCGACGAACCACACTATAGCGAAAATTGCGAGCACACCGGTTCCGATCCGTTCTCCCCATACAGCCCAGGACGCATCCGGTTTGCGGGCTATAGCTATGTAAGCTCCGGCCAAACCGATAAGTGAGAGAACCAGATAACTTAGCGCGAAATACTTGTACGTAATTGCACCTTGCTCAGTGAGGCTGTTCACTTTAACAACCACGAAGCCATTGCCAGCAAGAAGTGCCAATAAGCGAGGAATTCTCGCATCATCATCCATCTGAACCTCCCGATGAGATTTTACAACGCCTTTCCCTTCTGCTTTTCCGGTTTTTGGACTCGCGCGTGACCGTTTCCGCGTCCTATGCTGTGGCGGGGATGCAGCCACAACATCAACTGCGCGCTCAAAGAGCAATCACGCGCCGCCGTCGTCGCCTGCGTCCTCGGGCTTGGAGTTTGCCATGGCTGATCCTGATCTCAAGCCGCTTTATGAGCGTGGTCGGCTCATGCCAAGTCTACATCGTAGACCAAAGGAAGCGGCCAGGATTGGCCGTATAATTGCAGCATTTGGCGAATTAGAATTTCTCCTTGGGTTATGTCTGGCCGAAGGTTTGGGCGATCAAGATACGGCACTCCGAACGATTTTTCTCCTCCGAACTGATCTTTCGCGCATTGACATCGCAGAATCTCTTTTACGTCCAATTTGTGCTGGCACGATGCTTAGCGTTGAATTGGCGGCCACAATAAAGGCGGTAAGGGCTTGCCACGCGGTCCGCAATCAATACGCCCACTGTCACTATGCCGATATAAAAGGTCAGGGGCTTTTCCTTACAAATCTTCAGGAGTCAGCCGAGGCCGAGCAATCTTTTGAATATTTTTGGCGTCACGTGGATGTAAGGCTGCTCAACCGACAGGAACGGTATTTCCTCTACACGATACAGTGCCTTCAACATATTGAACAATCTCTGCGCAATCGGCTCGGCAGAAGCAGAGTGCTCCATGAGACTCCGTGGCCAACCAGACTTTCGCCACCGCCGAAGCACAATCCGCCAACGGCACACGTCCCCCGATGGCTAAACCAAGATCAGAAGCGACGGCACGCAGAGTTAGCCTTGGAATGGGAATACAGCGCCGGCGTACGTCAACGACCACCGAAGCGCCGGCGAATTCCCAAGCTCTCTGCCCGCCAGAGGCGGGAAGCGGCAATTAAGCGAGCGACGACAAAGTAGCGGGCGCGCAAGTCCCGTTCGGGGAAGCCCAATCCGTCTCCAAGACCAATTTACCGGATTTTAATCCTAATGATAGTATCTTTACTATCTCTCCCTGGCCGCTAAAATGCCATCGTGGACAAAGGCTCGACTCCATCCCTGGTGCCTATGACCGGCGACCTTACCGCCCGCGTCATGTTCGCCGGGCGCTCGTCGTCTTTGTCGGCGCAGGTGGTGGCGGAGGTGCGCGATGCGCTGTTCGCCAAGCGGCTCAAGCCTGGCGATTTTCTCGGCACCGAGAAGGACATTGCGGCGCGCTTCAAGGCGAGCCGCATCGTGGCGCGCGACGCGCTGCGCACGCTCGAGGCGCTCGGCATCGTCGAAATCCGCATGGGCAAGGGCGGCGGCGCGCGCATCGCCCATGGCAATCCGCGGCTGTTCGCCGAGGCGCTCGCTGTGCAGCTCGATCTCACCGGCGTGAGCGCCGGCGAGATCATGGATGCGCAGCGCGCCATCGAGACGCTCGGCGCCGAGCTTGCGGCCGAGAACGCAACGCGCGAGGACGTGGCCAAGCTGCGCCGCCTGCTCAAGGAGGCGGAAGCGGCGATCGGCGATCTCGACGAGTTCACCCGGCTGTCGCGCGATTTCCATCTCGCGGTCGCCGAAGCCTCGCACAACCGCGTGCTCATCGTGCAGCTCATCTCGCTGGAGCACGTGTCGTGGCCGCGCCGCAACGTCACGGCCACACCGAAGCTGGCGCGACACATTCTCGACATTCACACCAAGCTCGCCGACCTGATCGAGCTGCGCGACCCGAGCGGCGCGCGCGCGCTCATGGACGACCACGTCAAGATGATCCGCGCCCGGCGCGTGGCCGAGCGCGACCGCCCCTCCCCTGCGTCGCGAACGCGCCGCACAGAGAAACGCGGGACAGGCAAGCGCGGTCACAACGGACATTCGATCTGCTGAAACACAAACCCCGGAGGAAAACACCATGCCAAAATTCGTGATCGAACCTCATTTCCGCCTGCAAGAATGGGTGGCGGAAGAGAAAGGCTACTTCCGCGCCGAAGGCCTCGACTACGAATTCCGCGAACTGGTGCGCGCGACCGGCGGCAAGATTCACGACAAGGGCGACAAGGTCGGCGCCTTTCAGTCGTTCGAGGAAGGCCGCAAGTCGAGCGTAAGCTGCGCCTGCCACTGGACGGTGAACGTGGCGGCGGCCAAGGGCCACGGCCGTATGTCCACGGACGTCTATTCGGTGTCGCCCGCGGCAATCTTCGTGCCGCCCGACTCGCCGGTGAAGACGCCGGCCGATTTGGCCGGCGTGCCGATCTCGGTCGGCTATCAGTCGGGCAGCCATTACGCCACAGTGCAGGCTCTGGACGGCTATCTGAAGCCCGAGCAGATCAATCTGAAATACGCCGACGGCATGCTGTTCGCCCGCATGGAGCAGTTGTTCGAAGACAAGGCACCGGCCGTCAATCTGTTCAGCGGCCCGTATTACTTCGCCGAGCAGCTTGGCTTCCGCAAAGTGATCGACACCACGTTCATGATCGCCACCATGATCCACGGCGATCCCGATCCGGAAGACCTGCGCAAATTCTTCCGCGCGCTGCGCAAGGCGCAACGCGACATCGATCTGCGGCCGGAGCTTTACACGCACTACTACAAGAACGAACTCCCCGATCGCTTTCACGCGTTGATGGACACACGGCGCTGGGGGCCCGGCGAGCGGCTGGTGTTCGAGCCTTACACCAAAGAAGTGTTCGAGGAATCGCGCGAGTGGATCGCCGATCACCACATTTTCGCGGCCGGCGAGATGGGCGCGGGGCCGTATGAGAAAGCGACGCTGTCGCTGATTGGGTAGGCGTCGGCGCATCGCAGCGCTGGAAGTGCGCCCTCGCCCCTTGCGGGAGAGGGCGACTCGGCGACCCAGCACGAAGAATGGGTGAGGGGTTCAGCCCCAAACCCTCACCCATCAGTACAAGCTGAAAGTCCGACGCTGCCCTCTCCCGGAACGGGAGAGGGCGCAGGTATGCGCGCTACGTTAGCTAACGCCTAGCCCTGCCCCCGGCGCTATGATTTTATGGCCGCCCGCTGCCCCGACCTTAAACGCAGGCATCATGCACTCAGGGATTGGAGACGCGCACCCAGGAATTGGAGGCGCGGTACGCCGCAAAGAGGATTTGCGCCTCGTCACCGGACGCGGGCGTTACAGCGACGACCTGAATTTTCCAGGGCAAGCCTACGCGGCCATGGTGCGCTCACCGCACGCGCACGCACGCATCCGTTCGATCGATGTGACCGCGGCGCGGGCGATGCCCGGCGTGCTCGCGGTGCTGACCGGTGAGGACGCCGTCGCCGACGGGCTCAAGCGCATCCCCCATCTCGCGGCACCCGGCACCGCGCCCGATATCGTGCTGCATAATCGCGACGGCTCGCCGGTACTCGCCGCGCCGCATTTCGTGCTGCCGACCGATCGGGTGCGTCACGTCGGCACCGCAGTTGCGTTCGTGATTGCCGAGACGATTGCGGCCGCCAAGGACGCGGCCGAAAAGGTCGTCGTTGATTATGAGCCGCTGCCGGTGGTGACCGAAGGCACCGCCGGCGCCGCGGACGGCGCGCCGCGGCTTTACGATGACCTGCCGAACATCATGATCGATGCCGAGGTCGGCGACGCCGAGGCGACTGCGGAAGCGTTCGAGCGCGCCGCTCATGTCACGCGGCTCGAAACCTGGATCAATCGCGTCACCGGCGTGCCCATGGAGCCGCGCGCGGCCGTGGGCACGTATGATGCCGATACTGGACGCTACACGCTCTATGCCGGCTCCGGCGGCATCGTCCGGCAGAAGCGGGAGCTGTCGCAAATCTTCGGCGTGCCGTTCGACAATGTGCGTGTGGTCGCCCACGAGATCGGCGGCAATTTCGGTACGCGCAACAGCTTCTTTCCCGAATTCGCTTTGGTCGTATGGGGCGCCAAGCGCCTCGGACGGCCGGTGAAATGGACCTGCGAGCGCACCGAGGCGTTCGTCACCGATTATATGGGCCGCGATCTCACTGTGTCGGCCGAACTGGCGCTCGACGCCGGCGGCCACATTCTGGCGCTGCGCACATCCAATCTCAGCAACATCGGCGCGCACACCGGCTCCTACGTGCCGCTGGTCAAGGGCGTGGGCCTAGCGACGGCCGGCTACCGCATTCCCACCGCGTTCATTCGCGCGCGTGCGGTGCTGTCGAACACCATGTGCACCACGCCGTATCGCAGCGCAGGCCGCCCGGAAGTCATCTACGTCATCGAGCGGCTGATCGATAAGGCGGCGCAGGAGCACGGCTTCGACCGCGTCGCGCTACGCCGGCGCAATCTCATTCCGCCGTCGGCGTTTCCGTACAAAAATCCGCAAGGCATCACCTACGACAACGGCACCTATCGCGCTGTGATGGATCGCGCGATGGAGCTGGGGGATTGGAAGGGCTTCAAGAAGCGCCGTACCGAGGCACGCAAACGTAAACGGCTGCGCGGCATCGGGCTTTGCAGCTACCTCGAAACCACCGGCGGCTATCCGCGCGAGCGCGCCGACATCACCGTACAGCCGGA
>JASHVC010000648.1 GCA_030039655.1 Xanthobacteraceae bacterium
TGCGCTGCGCCATGAGCTCGGGAAATTCGCCCTGAATATCGAAGCCGAGGAGCTTGAAGGTCAGCTTGTTCGCTTCCCCAGGGATCTGCGCTCCCGCGGGTACTTGAGGAATGCCGATACGGCCACCGCCGGAGGGGGGAATAATGGTCGGCGGCCTGACCTGACTGGGCGGCGGCGCGGGTGTCTGCGCCAGCAGAACACTGCTCCAGGCGACCCAAAACCCGCCGCAGAGCGCACATAACCGAGCAAAACGTACCATAGCGCCCACGGCTGTCCCCGTAGGCCCCAAAAAGAGTAGACGCAGATGCAACCACGCCGCAGCCGACGTGATGCTGGACTGTCACTGGGAGAGACGCGTGATAAGGCAACGCTGAAACGGACGCGCACCAACAAACGCGCAAAGAACATTACGACGCAACGCTTGCGCTGAGGCTACGCCTTAACCTGCTGCGGCGACTGCAACACAGGTCCCCGTCTCTGGGGCCATACGGCGCGAAAGCTTGCCAGCTGTCACACCGGATAACTGGTCGAAAAATAAAGAATTGATGTCCGGGCGCAATCTGGCGCGGCGTATAAGCGCGTGGATTTTCGGTATAACTCTCCCCCGTCCGCCGAATAGGATCGGGTGTTGCGCGTTTGCAACTCATTGGGAATGGTTCCGTGCGCTCAAATAAGCGGCGGCTTAGTCCTTCGACATCGCGTCGAACGCCGGCCCAAACCCCTTAAAGGAAACCGGAATCGTAGCGTCTCGCTGGGCGGCATCTTTGAATAGAAGCTTGCCATTGGCGCTGCGCGCCCGCAATTTCTTGACCGTGTCGTCGTTAAGTTCGGTGTCGGCGAAGCAACCATTGCCGACGCAGCGCTTGAACGTGGCGCTGATGCCCGGATCCTTGTCATCCAGGACCAGCGTTACGCCAGCGGGCAACCAAACATTGATGGGAACCTGGAACACAATACGAAATGGGGCGCCCTTGCTTGGCCGGCCCAGCGCGATCTGGGAGACCAGCTGGCCCTGGATTTGCGACGTCTGTTCCATTTCGCAGGTTTTGACCGTGTCGTGCATTCCGCACCGCACTGTCCAATCGTCATATGTGGCGGTGGTCAGCTGGGGGACCTGGGCGGCCGCCCCGCTCAAGCCGAGCAGTAATGCGACCGACATCCAAACCGGCATTCTCTGCATTCCGGCGCATCCTTTCGTCCGTTAGTAGTCGTGCGCTGATATCCGTCCAATCTGCGTCGGTCGAGTTTAACTGCCCTGATGACTAACGGCGAGGCAGAAGACGCCACAAAAACAGCAACATCGCCACTGCTGCCGACAGTGCGTGCGCTGGCCATGGGCGGCGGAATATAGTAAACAGTAATTAATCGTCTGCCGTGGCCGTTGCTGCCACCGCATGTGTCCGCGTCCGCAGCCTGGGCGTCGTCTGGCGCCAACATCGCGCGGCAAGAAATCGTGTGAGGGGCGTTTGTCTGCATTGGTGCCGATTCGCGGCCCGAGTGGGGGCTTTTCGCCGGCCTTGTTTGGTGGTCTGGCAACGGCACTTATTGTGCTGGTGCTGATTCCACGCGGTCCTGCATCAGCTCAGAACTTGCCGACCGGCGGCGCGGTGACGACGGGTGCCGCCAGCATCACGCAGCCCAACGCCACGACGCTCAATATCAATCAGAGCACCAATCAAGCGATCATCAACTGGAATACGTTTTCGGTCGGCCGTGGCGATACGGTAAACTTCAATCAGCCGGGCGCCACGTCGTCGACGCTTAACCGCGTACTTGGCTCGACGCCGTCTTGGATCGCCGGCTCAATCAACGCGCCCGGCACCGTGTTGTTGATCAATCCAAACGGCATCGAGATCACCAAATCGGGAGTCGTCAATACCGGCTCCTTCGTCGCGTCGACGCTGAACATCACCGACTCCGACTATCTTTCCGGCAATTACAGGTTCACCGGCAATGGCGGTTCGGCCGGCGTCATTAATAACGGCCGCATTTATACCGCGGATGGCGGCTTCGCTGCTCTGCTCGGTGGCCAGGTGTCGAACAACGGCATCATCGCGGCGCGCCTCGGCAGGGTTGCGCTCGGCGCCGGCGAAGAGGCGACGCTCGACCTTTCTGGCGACGGCTTTCTCTCGGTAGGCGTGCCGTCGACGGAATTGGGCAAGCTGGTCAACGCCAACGGCGCCTTGGTCAGCAACCGCGGCAGGATCATTGCCGACGGCGGCATGGTGTTCTTGAGCGCAGCCACTGCGGCCAACATCTTGCGCAACGCCGTCAACATCCCAGGCTCGATCCGCACCAATACGGTCGGCATGCATAATGGCCGCATCGTCATCAACGGTGGCGGCGGCAGCGTCAGCATCACCGGCAAACTCGCCGCTAACGGCGGCAAGAAGCATGACGGCGGCGGTATCTCTGTTACAGGCGGTTCGATCAGCGTCAGTGGCGCGCTGGCCGCCAACGGCGCGACCGGCGGGACAATCTCGGTGATCGGCGACAATACGCTCGCACTCGCCGGCACGCTGATGGCGCAGGGTTACAACGGCCATGGTGGCGAGATCGACTTGACCGCCGGCGCTGTCACACTCACCGGCGCGACCGTAAACGCTTCCGGCGCGAACGGCGGCGGCACCGTCAATATCGGCGGCGGCCCGCATGCCACTGTCGCGCTGGCCGACGCACAGTCGCTCCTCATCGACGCGACCAGCATGATCAGCGCCAACGCCACCGATAACGGCAACGGCGGCCATATCGTGGTGTGGTCCGACGGGCAGACGGATGCCTACGGCACATTGAGCGCCCAAGGCGGCCCGAATGGCGGCAATGGCGGCTTGGTCGAAACTTCGGGTCAGATGCTCAACGTCAACGGCATCACCGTGAATACTTTGGCGGTGAACGGAACGGCTGGTACGTGGCTGCTCGATCCCACAGACCTCCTGATTGAAACAGGCGGCACAGGAACGTGCAGCCCGGGCAGTTGTACTTTTTCTTCGGGCAGTAGCAGCACTCTCGACCCAGCTACTCTGGTCGCCGCGCTGAACACCGGCAATGTAGACGTAATGGCAAGCGGCTCCATCAGCGTTTTAAACACCGTGAACTGGAGCACCAACCCCAACACTTTCAACCTGACTCTCACGGCCGGTGAAACCATCACGATCAGCGCTCCGATCACCAATTCGAGCGCGCTGCTTACGCTTATTTCGTCCGGATCGGGTTCGAGCGGCAACATTTCCGTTGCAGCGGCGATCAATGTCGCGTCGCTGACCATCAACACCGCTGGCACGGTCACGCAGAGCGCGGCGATTACTGCGACGAACCTGGAGCTGCTGGGTAGCGGCGGGACCTACACGCTCAACGGTGCGACGAACGCGATCGGCACGCTGGCGGCGGGCGTCGGCACCGGCACGGTCACTCTCAATGACGGCGGTACCGCGCTGTCGATTGGGACGGTCAATTCAACAGTCGGGGTGACGGCGAGGACGCTGAGCCTGACCGAC
>JASHVC010000649.1 GCA_030039655.1 Xanthobacteraceae bacterium
CAGCATGTCAACAAAATGACCGAGCACGTGCGGGCGAATGGCCTCACGCTCGTAGGCGCCGGCCATCGAAGTAATCTTGTCAGCCGAGACGCAGAAATGATTAGACCAGAACCAGACCAATCGCTCGACAAATCCGATATCGGCGCCGGCCGCCGCGTCGAACCGCACTTTGGCTTCATTCTGGACGAGCTGCCCAGGCAGCTGCGGCTGCGGGGGCTGCGGCGGCTGATTCCGCGGGGGCGGCGCCGGAGCCGATACCTCCGTGCCCGCCATCTCGTTGCCAGCCATGGCCACGGACTTGGCTTCGGCCGCCTTTTTCGCGCGTTCCTCGAGCCGCCGCTTCGCCAGCTGCTCGGCTTGAAATTCATTTAGCGCGCGCGCGGCTTCGGTGCTCGACGGCAGGTTTCCAGCGCTGACGGTGCCGGCACCGGGACGTTCCAGGTCTGCAATCAAGGCGCCGCGTGGGTCGTTGGCAATGACCGCGATTTGATCGCGCACCGGTCCGAAGCCGAACCGATGCAAAGCGACGGCCGCGGCTTCTTTTCCACGAGGCGTCACTTAAATCCTCCTGCGCTGCAGGACGTCGCCCGCACCGAGTCAGTGCTTTTATTATGGCGAAAGTTGTGTTTTGTCCTGCCGAAAGACGCTGAAATTCCTTACAATTTGTTCATCGGGAACAATCTCGCGGTCGGTCGCAAGAACACCGCAAGTGGCTTGCGGGCCCATAAACCCGCTCGTAAGTATCGGCTAAGGATATGTTCCATCTAGGAGCCGTTATGGCCGTCCTGATCGACAACGTGCTGGGCCAAAACCGGCCGCGCCATCCCGAAAAGGCGCATCGGCCGGACCAGCCCGCCTTGCGCAAACCCGACTGGATCCGCGTCAAGGCACCAGGGTCGGCGGGATATCTGGAGACGGTGCGCATCGTGCGCGAGAACGGTCTGCACACGGTGTGCGAAGAGGCCGGCTGTCCGAATATCGGCGAGTGCTGGGAAAAGAAGCACGCCACCTTCATGATCATGGGCGACACTTGCACGCGAGCTTGCGCCTTCTGCAACGTCGAGACCGGCCTACCGGGCGCGCTCGACGCTGCGGAGCCCGAGCACGTGGCCGAGGCAACGCGCAAGCTCGGCCTTTCCCATGTGGTTATCACGTCGGTCGACCGCGACGATCTTGAGGATGGCGGCGCGGCGCACTTCGCGGCTGTCATCGGCGCGATCCGCGCGGTCTGCCCGAAAACCACAATCGAAGTTCTGACGCCGGATTTTTTGCGCAAGGATGGTGCGGTAGAAACTGTGGTCGCGGCGCAGCCCGATATCTTCAACCACAATCTCGAGACCGTGCCGGCGAAATATCTAACCGTGCGTCCCGGCGCCCGTTACTTCGCGTCGATCCGCTTGTTGCAGCAAGTCAAGGAGATCGATCCGACCATGTTCACCAAATCTGGCATCATGGTCGGCCTTGGCGAAGAACGAAACGAAGTGCTGCAAGTGATCGACGATCTGCGCACGGCCAATGTCGATTTCCTGATTATCGGCCAATATCTGCAACCCTCGCGCAAGCATCATGCGGTGGAGCGCTTTGTGCCGCCGGGTGAATTCGAGGCTTTGGCCGCGATCGCCTACGCCAAGGGATTTTTGCTGGTCTCGGCCAGCCCACTGACACGCTCCTCGCATCACGCCGGCGAGGACTTTGCGCGGCTGAAGGCGGCGCGCGATGGCAAACGCGCCCACAAATGATGCTCCGATGCGTCGGGTGCTCGTGGTCGGCAACGCTGGGGCCGGCAAGTCTACATTTGCGCGTCAGCTCGGCAGCAAGCTCGCGCTTCCGGTCATTCACATGGACTCCCATTTTTGGGGCCCTGGGTGGCAAATCCCTGATACCAAGGCGTGGCGTGAAAAGCTCAGTGCGCTTGCCGCCTCACCGGCGTGGGTGATGGACGGGAATTATATCAACACATTCGATATCAGGATGCCTCGTGCCGACACGTTGGTGTGGCTCGACCTCTCCCGCGGGATTTGCATGCGCCGCGTTATCGTGCGAACCATCATCGGCTATGGCCGCACGCGTTCCGATTTGGCGGAAGGCTGTCCGGACCGGTTCGATGTCGAGTTTCTGCGGTACGTATGGAATTTCCCACGCAATCAACGGCCACGGGTCACTGCCGCGATTGCGCAATTCGGCAGCCATCTGCGCGTGACGCGATTTGACAGCAACCGTGACGCAGAGAACTTTCTAACCACGGTCGGAGCGAACTGATGCCGCAATTCTCCACCACGCGGCGTGTGCAGCATTCAGCTTCTGAGATGTTCGACCTCGTGGCGGACGTGGAACGCTATCCAGAGTTTGTGCCTCTGTGCCAATCGCTAGTCGTGCGCAAACGCACGCCGGAGAGCGGCGGAAGGGAAGTGATCGTCGCAGACATGACGATCGCCTACAAACTCATCCGCGAGACCTTCACTAGCCGCGTCACGCTCGATCGGGCCAAGCTTACGATCCTGGTCGAATATCTCGAAGGTCCGTTTCGGCGCATGAACAATCGATGGAGCTTCCGGCCGACTGGCGATTCGGCTTGCGAGGTCGAATTTTTCCTTGCCTATGAATTCCGCAGCCGTGCGCTTGGGTTGTTGATGGGCGGCATTTTCGACGCAGCGTTCCGCCGCTTCGCTTCGGCCTTCGAACGCCGCGCCGACCAGGTCTATGGGGCGCAGCCGGCTTAGACATCGGCCAGGTTAGCGCCCTCGCTCGTTCGAAATCGCTCAATTTGCTATACTTTGAAGGTGCGATAGAAAGGCGCCGTGCTCGCGCTGGAGGCTGCAATGTCGGAATCCCGCAAGGCGGTGATTCACAAGACAACCCGTCTGTTCAACGACTTCTTTCAAGTCGACGAGGTCATGGTTTCGCATCAGCGGATGGACGGAACGATGAGCTCAGACGAACGGCGATTGATCTTCGAGCGCGGCGACGCTGTCGCTATCGTGCTCTACGACCCCGACAGGAAGTCGGTCATTATCGTCAATCAATTTAAGGTTCCGAGCCTCGTCGCGCGGCGTCGGGACGATCCCAACACCGCAGACGGCTGGGTCACCGAAGCAACCGCCGGAATGATCGATAAGGGAGAGACGCCCGAAAAGGCGATTATTCGCGAGACGCTCGAGGAAACCGGATATCGGATCGTAAACCCAAAACTCATCAGCAAGTTCTTTTCATCCCCGGGAGGGACATCCGAACGGATATTTCTTTATTTCGCAGAGGTTCGGGACTCGGATAAGGTCGGTGGCGGCGGCGGGGTTCCCGGCGAAGACGTCACAGTTTTGCGGATGCCGGTTCATGAGCTTTTTGATCAGCTCGACAAAGGATCGATCGAAGACCCCAAGCTGGCAATCGGTGCCTATTGGCTAAAGGATTACCTGAGCGAAGGCCGCAATCGCGCATATTCCGAAAGCGTCGAAACCGTGGTCCACGGCGTCTTTAGTCGATTGACCAAAGGCGCGGAAAGCTGGCTCGACGACTATCTGCAGCGCCGTGAGCAAAATAAACCATCGTCGCAGGTTGCCGTCACAGCCACTCCAGCGCCCGCATCAACTTCACAGACGGCGCCAGCATTCACCCCCGGGCCGCTGCCATATTCCACCGTCTGTTACGAACTAAAAAATAGGCCGGGGCTTTTTATCGGATACAAGACCGGCGCTATCGACAACATACACGGGACGAGCATCTGGGTGAATTCAGAAAATACCGACATGCTCATGGATCGAGTGATCGGCCGCAGCATTTCGTCCCGTATCCGCCTGCTCGGATCTAATAAGGATGAGGATGGTAACATCATCGAAGACACAATTGCCGAAGCGTTGCGCGCGGCCGTTGGTCCGCGGGGGCATGTGAGGATCGGAACCGTCCTGGTTACGGAGGCCGGCAGCCTGAAACAGCGCGGAGTAGAGCGAATTTTGCATGTCGCCACAGTCCAAGCCCAAACCTCCCAAGGCGGCGGCGTAAAGGCTAATCTGAACACGCTGGCATCCTGCATCACCTCCGTCCTCGATCGCGCGGAAAAGATCAACAAGAGGTATTGGAGCATCACTAAGAATCTCGTCAGAGAATCCTTCCGCCTCAAACCTCAGTACAATGAAAGCATCCTCATCCCGACCATCGGAGCCGGCGAGGGTGGTTTGACGGTGGAAGAGGTCGCCCGAACCATCATCCCTGCCGCTATTGAACACCTGGTCAACGCACCTTTGCCAACATTGAAGAAAGTTTTTTTCATTGCCTTCGACGCGAGAGCCAAAGCGGCCTGTGACGCCGTGCTCGAGAAAGCCGCCGCCGAGCGCAGACTCGTCAAAAAGGAAAGCGAATGACCACGACGGCGTGGGACCTGTTGGCCGAAAAGCGGGCAACAATAGCGCCTTCGCTTCGGCGTCAATTTTGGCTTCCGGTTCGCCGTCTGCTCAAGATGTTTCACGTCTTGCCGGTTGTCGCAGCCGCCGCTGTGTTCTTCCTTCTGGGTTTCGATGGCCAGCTCACAGAGATCTACATCACTTACCTCGAAGACATCGCGTCGCCGGATGTCACCGTAACGGTGTTTCGCCTGGTTGCGGCCGCCATAAGTTTTGGGCTGATCAGTGCGGTTTTGTACGAGGCGCACTATCGACTGAGCGGGCCGCGCATCAATGTCATCTTTTCGATGAACTCCGAGGTGGGCACGGGTTCACGGTTGCGGCAGGTGCAAGACGTGTCGGCAATCATGATTGCCTTGTCTCCGTGGTTAGGCCTTGGGGCTGGATTGTTGAGCACAAACGCTGCTTTGACGGGCGTGTTCAACACGCTGCGAAAGGCGAATGCGCCCCTTAGTACGTTCCAGCACGTGCCAATTCCCACCGCGGGAGCGATCGCGGGCGCTCTGTCAGTGCTGGCCGTCGTCATGGCCTGGCTAGCCGCCGCCCACCTGAAACGGCGGGGGCTACAACGCGCGGTCATGCTCCTGAACCCGCTCGCTGCGGTGCTTGTATTCTGGTTGCTGATCAGTATGCCGGAATTCGTCGCCCTTGCGACCCGGATCACCATCGCTGCCATCACGTTTGTGGCCGTCGTCGGCTACTACATTGTTTACTATCGCATCCAAATAATGCGCGCTTACATCTTTCGCGCGCAGGCACTTCAGGACGACGATAACTTCAGTCTGAGGCAATGGCAGCGGATCATCCTGTTCGGCTGGGCGCTGCTGCCATGGGTGGCCGCTTTTGTGCTATATTTGCTGCACCCCAGCATCGTCGCGCTCAAAGCCTCGCTGTTACACGCGGCGCCGGCGGCACCACACGGAAACCCGCTGCTTAGCCTGGCAATGATCCCCGTTGCCCTGTGCTGGGTGTCAGCAATGGGACTCTTGACTGCAGCCTTGCTCCATAACATTCGCGACAGTGGCGCGGCAAAGTTCTGGCTATATTGCATAGTCAGCGTTCTGGCCGCGGGGGGTCTTCTTGTTTTCTGGTTGGCAACAGCTGAACAAATTGTCATCTTGTATCAGCTGGCTGGGCCGCTCTGTGCACTGGCACTGGCGCTGTTATTCGTCATTTCGATTTTTGTGCTCCTGGCGGTGCTGTCGCAACGATCGAATTTTCCGGCACTGACGTTATCCATCGTCGTACTTGTTGCCAGCGCGACCTTGCCTCTCCCCGCGGGATGGTCGACCATCCTGATTTCAGCGCTGTGTTTGGCCTTGGCGGTCGTAGCTGTGCTGTCGCGGCTTTTTCCCGCCGCTGCTCTTGCGGGGTTATTGATAGCGATCGTCGTGATCAATTACTTCAAGAGCGAAGAGTTGCCGCTTGCTCTGTACAGCCAAAACCAAGGCGCCGATTTAACCCAGGATTTTAACGACTGGCTGGACAGCAGGGGAGTTCCTGGCGGCAAATCTCCCGAACGCCAGGCCGATTCGTGTTTTGCGCCGACGTCGGCAAAGACAGCGACAGCGAGTGGCCCGTCAAAGCAATATCCCGTTTACATCATCGCGGTCGAGGGTGGCGGGATTTATGCCGCGAGCGCCGGATCGATGTTCCTCGCGCGGCTGCAGGATGAGAACCCGTGTTTCTCCGATCACGTCTTCGCCATCAGCGCAGTTTCGGGCGGAGCTATCGGCTCCACGATTTTTCAGACTCTCGAAGCCACGAGATTGAACGCGCTTCTTATGACCGCAGCATCGCCGGCCATCACCTTGGCCCGTGACGCCAACACACCACGTCCGCAGACGGCTAGTATCACTAACGCGTCGCCACTGTGCCAACCGGCGGCTGGCTATACGGCGTCAACGGATTTCTCGCTGGAAGGGCAGGTTTGCCGCATCATACAGGGCGATCATTTCTCTCCGCTCGTCGGCTCGATCTTCCCGGAACTCCTTGGATTTGTTTCAAAAGGTCGTGCCAAGGAGTTGGCTGCAAGCTTTCA
>JASHVC010000650.1 GCA_030039655.1 Xanthobacteraceae bacterium
CGATGGGCGCCGACGAAATCGGCGCGCTCGCGGATGCCCTGCCGCGCGAGGCCCATTGCCTCATTGTAATCGCGGCCGACGAAGTAGGCATAGGCGCCAATCCCGTAATATAGAGCCGAAAATGGATCACGCGGGCTCAGCCGAATGGCGCGGCGCGCAGCGGCGGCCGCCTCCTGCCATCGCCCGCAATAGGCCAGCGCCAGGCCATATTGGCATTGGGCAAGCGAGAAGTTCGGATTGAGACGGAGCGCTGACTCGAACTCGGCCAGCGAATCGTCGAATCGCCGGGCGGACAGATAGACCCAGCCGAGCGCCAAGTGCGCCCACGCGTCCTCGCTGTCGGCGAGCGTCGCCGCCATCGCGGCGCGTTCGGCGATCGGCATCGCCGCCGCCATATCCTCCCAGCCCATATGCGCGCTGAACGTGCGGCTGGCCGCCAACAAGCTCAGCGCTTGCCCGTAATTGGGATCGATGGCGATCGCTTTTTCGAGGAGTGCCTGCGCCGCGACGTTGTCTTGGCGCGTCACCCGCCAATAATGCGACAGCGCTCGCATCACCAGGTCCCAGGCATCCATACTGTCGGGCAGTTTGCGCCTGGCGCGGAAGTTTTCTGCGGCGTAGAGCTGCGGCTCGATTGCGGCGACGATAGCTTCGGTGATCTCATCCTGCAGCGCGAATACGTCGGCCAGGCTGCGGTCATAGCGCTCGGCCCAAATATGGCTGCCGGTGCCGACGTCGTTGAGCTGGACCGTGATCCGCACCCGATCGCCGGCCCGACGCACGCTGCCTTCGACCACATAGCCGACGCCAAGCTCTTCGGCGACTTGCTTCAGGTGCACGGCCTTGCCCTTGTAGACGAACGAGGAGTTGCGCGCGATGACGAAGAACCAGCGCAGCTTCGAAATGGCCGTGATGATGTCTTCGCTGATGCCGTCCGAAAAATATTCCTGCCCCGGATCTCCGGTCATGTTGGTGAATGGCAACACCGCTATCGCTGGCCGGTCGGGCAGCGGGAGTGCAGAGGGCGTCGGCTCGCGCGGGCCCTCACCGATCCGCGCTGCGGAGGGCACCGGCTCGACGCCTTCCGGCTGGATGTGAACCGCGCCGATGAAGCGCAGTCCCTTGCGCGCGATCGTGCGGATCAGCTTTTGCTTCTCACCGCTGTCGCCGACCGCCCGGCGCGCCGCGTTAATTCGGGTGGTCAAGGTCGAATCGGACACGATGCGCCCGCCCCAAACCGACGCGATGAGATCATCCTTGCTCACCACGCGGTCGCGATTTTCCACGAGATGGACCAGAAGATCGAACACTTGCGGCTCGATCGCGACCGGCCTGGACCCACGCTTAAGTTCTCGCCGGTCCGTGTCAAGTATTTGATTAGCAAAGAGATATTTCACGTCTGCGCCCCACAAGCCGGCCCGTGAAGCCTCTCGGCAAATAATCAAGCCGGCCTCGGGAAGAAATCAAGCTCGACTTAAAGTCTTTCATTCGTGCTTGCGGCAACCTGCGGCATCTGGATCGCAGTCCGCGATCGTAGCGCAGCGGAGGAAGCCATGGCCCAAGCCCAAACAGTCAGCCGCGAGGCTCACGTGGATGCCACCTCATCCATCCAGCCTCACAACGAGCGGCCAGCCGCGATGTGGAGTTCCGGCGGCGAAGCTTACGACGCCATAAGCCGGCAAATAGCGACCGCCTTGGAACACGCCGTGGCGCGGCTCGATCCGCGGCCGGGAGAGACAATCCTCGACCTCGCCACCGGAACCGGCTGGACGTCGCGACTCGTCGCGCGTCGCGGTGCCGACGTCATTGGCGCGGACATCGCAAGTGATTTGCTTGCAGCGGCCAGCGAGCGCGCAACGAAGGAAGGCTTGAAAATTGACTACCGGATTGGCGACGCCGAGAAGCTGCCATTCGCCGACCAGACGTTCGACGGCGTTATATCGACCTTCGGTGTCATGTTCGCCTCGCGGCCGGAAGCCGCCGCGAGAGAACTGGCGCGCGTTTGCAAGCATGGTGGCCGCGTCGCTCTTGCGACCTGGTTGCCTGACAGCAGCGTATTCAAGATGTTTCAGGTGATGCGTCCCTTCATGCCCGCTCCACCGAGCCCGCCGCCGCCGTCGCCGTTCGAGTGGGGCAGCAGGGATCGAGTAGGAGCACTGCTGTCTCGTGATTTCGACTTGCGGTTCGAGGAAGGCGTCGCCACCTACTTTGACCGCGACGGTGCGGCGGCCTGGGACGCGTTCGTGACGGGCTATGGGCCAACCAAGGCGCTCGCAAAGAACCTCGATGAGGACCGCCGGCTGGCGCTAAAGCAGGCGTTCATCGCCTCCTGCGATGCCTACCGGACGGAACTCGGCATCAGCATTCCGCGCCAATACCTCATCACCTTGGGAAAGCGTAAAGCTTAGGCTCGGTGGCCGACATCACCCCCGGTAAATCGGCGCCGGCTGCGTGAAGAAGCTTTGCAGGATGTGATAGACCAGCGCGTAATTCTTCTGCTGGAAGCTGGCGTGCGAAATGCCCGGCATGACGGCAAAATGCTTGTCGGGGTTGGGCAGCTTCTCGAAGAACGCCATGAGGTCGGCGAAGCCCGCGATGCCGTCCCATTGGCCGCGCATGATCAACGTCGGCACGGTGATTTTCGTCGGGTCGACGACCGGAAGATGCGCGCACATGTCCACGTAGGTGCCAGTCGGCACCGACGTGTCGAGCGCAACGACTGCGTCGGCAAACGCATCGATGACTTTCTCCTCCGCGGTGCCGGGATGGTCGCGGTCGAAGATCGAGTGAATGAAGGCCTTGTCGATTGGGCGGCGGTTTTTCGCTTGAAACTCAGGAAGCTTTTTGCGCCGGTCGGCAAGCGTCGGCGAGCCTTCGCCGGTCCACACCATGGCGTCGAGCGCAAGCCGTCCGACGAATTCGGGATGGCGCTGGGCGAACAGGGCCGCGCGTAACGCGCCCGATGAGATGCCGTAAACTAGAAACGGGCGCTGGCCCCGCAGCTTGCGAATGTACGTGGCCGCGGCGAAGCAATCATCGGCGCCTTGGGCAATCGGCGCATTGTTGTCGCGGTCCTTGGTGGAGCGGCCGTAACCCTCCATGTCGACGCTCCAGCAGTCGAAATTCTGCCGCGCGAAGAAGTCCATCACCGAGGAGTCCGGCCGGCCTGGCACCTGAAGGTCGAAGGTCGGCTGCCCGGCCATGGATGAGCCGTGCACGAACAGAATCGTGCCTACTGTTTTGGCCGGATCGCTGGCGTACTTCTCGAACAGAAAAAGCTTCACGCCGCCGTCTTTGTTGGTCCAGTGATCCTGGCCCTTGATGGTCGCCATGGCGGGCTTGGTCGTGTCATTCATGTGTTACCTGCTTCATTTGTTACGGCGAATGGCGACTGCCGATCCTAATTGATAAGCGCAATGTGGTTGGCCTTAATGACCTTAGCCCATTTCTCCACTTCCGCGGCCATGAAGGTTGCGAATTCGGGCTGGGTCATCACCATGGGCGTAGCGCCTTGTTCCTCCCAAGCCTGCTTGATGTCGGAGCGGCGGAGAATTTCGGTGATGGTCTTGTTGAGCGTGTCGACGATCGGGCG
>JASHVC010000651.1 GCA_030039655.1 Xanthobacteraceae bacterium
GCACGGCCATCAAACACGTCCTGCAGCATGAGAAAAATCTTGCGCCCCAGCGCGTCCGACAGGACGGTGAAGGACAGCGAGATCATTCCGTCGGGCTTCAGCCGATTTCTGGCGTCGCGCAGCCCCTCGATGGTGTAGACGAACGAATCCAGCCGCACGCTCGACCCGTGGCTCAGCAGCGTGTGCGAGTCGAGCAGTCCATAGACGATCAGGTCGTAGTGGCCGGCGGCCTGGCGCAGAAACGAGCGCGCGTCGTTGTTGATGGCGCGGACGCGGGTATCGTCGTAAGGTCGGTCGGGATGGCGCTCCCTGCCGACCCTCATGATGACCGGATCGATCTCGATGGCATCGACCCGTTTGGCCCCCGCGCTCAAAGCCGCCGCCACGTCGTTGCCGGTTCCCGATCCAACGATCGCGACATCGTTCAGCACCGGATGGGCCGTGTAGGGATAGGCGTAGTAGCTGGCATCGTCGCCGGACTGCCGGCCGGCGAAGTCGCGAATGTGCTGATAGTAGTGCCCGGCGGCGCGGATCAGCGTGAAGCCGGTGTCTTGATCGGTGCCGATCTCGATCAGTTGATAGGGCGAATAGACGCGGCTCCACAGCGGTTCGATGGGCCACCACGCCAACACAATGGTGCAGATGACGCTGAACGCGATGCCGGAAAACAGCGAAGACGGCCGCCGCAGATAGAACAAGAGAATGGCGAGAAGACAGAGGGCAAACCAGACCAGCGGCGGCGTCCACAGCGTGCTCGCCACCAGCATCATCACGACGCCAAGCAGGCTGCCGAGCAGGTTCAAGCCATAGGCGCGCAGACTGGTGCGCCGCTCCATCAGGCGGCCGCACAGCTGACCGACCGGAACGAAGGTCACGGCGGTCAGCAGGAAGATGACCGACAGCAGCACGAACAAAACAGCCACCTCGACCCAGCTGCCTTGCGCGAGCCCCATGGTGAGTTGCTCGCGGAACGGATTGACGTCCAGGGTGTCGAGGTTGCCCGTTGCGATGCGGACCAAAAGGACGAAACAGAACTGCACGGCTAAAAGCGGAGCCACCAGCAGCAACGGCAGGCGGGAGCGGCCGGCCAGCGCATAGCCCAGCCCGAGCCCGGCAAAGCAGGCGAGCAGGCTGAAGTTTTTGTAGAACGCCAGGAATTGTAGAACCGAGGATTGCCAGCGGATTAGCGCCAGTTCGAGAAACAGGCTGAGGCCCGCGGAAAACAAAATGGCGAGGTCGACGTAGCGAAGGTCGAGCGTGTCGAGAAACTGCGCCTGCGCCACGGCGTTGGCGTCGAGCATGGGCGCGAGCTTGCGCAGCCCAAGGAAAAGCGCCCAGCTGCCGATGAGCGCCGCGCCGACGATGATTACGCCTTGGAGCAACGTGAGCGAGGCTCGCTGCGAGTCCGCATCGTCCGCCCCGGATTGAAGGCCCAAAGCAAAAATGACGAAGAGCGTGATCATCGCGCCGAAGGCGACGGCCGTGAGCAAGCGGACCATCGCTTGGATCGTTCCGGATTCGGCCTTGGTGTCGCCGGCAACGTTCTTCGCAGCATCAAAGGATTGCATCGCGATAGTCCCCCCAGGCCCTAGCCGCCGGCGACAATTAGCACGTCACGGACCGGGAGGCTTGCTCCACGAGGCGGAAGTCGCCGCGTTTTCCGAAGGAATCTCGGTGCGGATGGCTGCTGTATTGGCGCGCCCTAGGGGCGGGTCTTAGACCCGCCCCTAGGCAGTCCAAGCTACTTGGGCACCACGGCGGTCGCTTCGATTTCGACCCTCGCCTTGTCCTCCACCAGCGCACCGACCTGCACCAGCGTCATGGCGGGAAAGTGCTTGCCCATCACCTCGCGGTAAGCGGCGCCCAGGTCGCGCAGGCGCGATAGATATTCGTGCTTGTCGAGTACAAACCACGTCAGCCGCACGATGTGCTGCGGCTTGCCGCCAGCTTCAGCGACGAGCGCCACGATGTTGGCAAGCGCCTGGCGGGTCTGCGCGATGAAATCCTCGCTCTCGAAGTTCTGCTCCGCATTCCAGCCGACCTGGCCGGCAAGGAAAACCATCCGACCTTCGGCGGCGATGCCGTTGACGAAGCCCTTTGGGGCTTTCCAGGTACGAGGGTGCAGAGGTTGGTGTGGCTCAGTCATTGGATTGGTCTCGTGCAAGCGCTTCATCAGTTGACCTCACCCTGAGGTGCTCGGCGCGAAGCGCCGAGCCTCGAAGGGCGAGGCCTCGCCGTCTCGGCCTCATCCTTCGAGGGCCGCTTCGCGGCCGCCTCGGGATGAGGTTGTTGGTCACTGCGCACCCGGTTTGAGGCGGAAGCGCTGAATCTTTCCGGTCTGCGTTTTCGGCAGCGCCTCAATAAATTTCACCGAGCGCGGATATTTGTACGGTGCGATCGTTGCCTTCACATGATCCTGCAGGCTTTTGATTTCGTCGACGCCGGCGATGATGCCCTCCTTGAGAACCACGTGGGCTTCGACGATCTGGCCGCGGCCCTCGTCGGGCGCGCCGATCACTGCGCATTCCTTGACATCAGGATGGGAGAGCAGCGCCGCTTCCACTTCGGGGCCGGCGATGTTGTAGCCGGCCGAGATGATCATGTCGTCGTTGCGGGCGGCGAAATGGAAAAATCCTTTCTCGTCCTGGGTGAATGAATCGCCAGTGAGGTTCCAGCCGTCGCGCACGTAAGCTTCCTGGCGTTTGTCGGCGAGGTAGCGGCAGCCGGTCGGCCCGCGCACGGCGAGCTTGCCCACTTCGCCGCGCGGCTTCTCCTTCATATTGTCGTCGACGATCATGGCGCTGTAGCCGATGACCGGCTTGCCCGTGGTGGCGGGCGCCGCGTCGCGAAAGCGGTTGGAGATGAAAATGTGCAGCATTTCGGTCGAGCCGATGCCGTCGAGGATGGGCTTGCCGGTTTTGCCCACCCAATCGTCGAACACCGGCGCGGGCAGAGTCTCGCCGGCGGAAACGGCCGTGCGCAATGACGAAAGGTCGGCGCCCTCGTGCATGGCGGCAAGCATGGCCCGATAGGCGGTCGGCGCCGTGAACGAGATGGTCGCCTTATAGGTCTCGATGATTTCGACCATGTTGGCAGGCGAAGCGTTTTCCAGGAGCGTCGCGGTGGCGCCGAAGCGCAGCGGAAAAATCGCGAGCCCGCCGAGGCCGAAGGTGAACGCCAGCGGTGGCGAGCCGACGAAGATGTCGTTCGGCGTTACGCCGAGAATCTCCTTGGCGTAGCCATCGGCGATGATCAGCAAGTCGCGATGAAAGTGCATGGTCGCTTTGGGCTCGCCGGTGGTGCCGGAGGTGAAGCCCAACAGTGCCACGTC
>JASHVC010000652.1 GCA_030039655.1 Xanthobacteraceae bacterium
CTTACAGCCGGCGGCAAGCCGAGTGTCAGATCGGCATCATAGATGATGGTGCGCGGCAACACCTTTACATCGCGTCCAGTGACTTTGCGAGTGCCGTCGGTCACGCCGAAGATGGACGTTGCCTCTGAGCCCGAATAAGTCGTTGGCACCGCGAGGATCGACAGCCCGGTTTCGTGGGCGATCGCCTTGGCGAGCCCGATGGCTGAACCGCCCCCAACGGCAATGAGCCCGTCGGCCTTCTTGTCGCGCGCAGCCGCGAGACCGGTCTCAGCGACCGCCTTCGGCACATGGATGACGGCCTGCGCGTGCAGCCCCGCGGCCCGCGCGCCGAGAAGTTCAACGACCTTTGCACCCAGCCGCGCGCCGCTGCCCGGTGTCGCCACCACGAGGGTGCGGGCGGAGCCAAGCGCCCCGGCCTCAGCATCCACGCGTCCAAGCGCGCCGGATGCAAACACCACGCGCTGCGGTGGCACATCGTGGGTGAAGGAGGTCATTGCTGATTTCCTTCGTCATTGCCGGGCTTGACCCGGCAATCCATGCGGCGGCGGCGCACGTCGGAAAGTTAGCATGGACCCCCGGGTCAAGCCCGGGGGTGACGATGGAGTCTGCGGGTTACTTCCCTTCGCGCCAGATTCCCAGCGCCTTCTGGGCCGGACGGTCGGAGATGGAGAACAGCACCGCTTCCTTCGCTACGTTGTGCGAGTAGCGCTTCCAGGGCGGTACCACGAACACGTCGTTCGGGCCCCACTCCAGAACCTCACCATCGACATTGGTCGAGCCCTGCCCTTCGACACACACAAAAATGGTGCCGTCGGTCGCGCGATAAGGTTCGCCTTTGAACCCTTTTTGGAAGATCGCCAGCCAAGCGCCCATGGTCGGCAGCACCGGCCCGCCGGTCACCGGATTGGCGTAGTGCACGCGGGCGCCGTGGCGCTTGTCGATCTCACCAGCCTTCAGCATGCGTTCGACGATCGGGCGCGTGCGCGCGTAAGTGTAATTGATCACCGGGGTGTAAGTCTTGTCCCATTTGCCGTCTGGCAAAACGCCAGAACCGTAAAGGCTGAGAGAATCACCGTTCTGCCGCGTTGTCTCCAGAGTCGGCTCGTCGAAATTTTCGGCAAACGATGTCTCAAAGAAATTCACGGCGGGAAAATCGAGCACATCCAGCCACAGCATCGGCTTCTTCGACGTGTTGCCGTGATCATGCGGCGCCCAGTTGGCGGTAATGACGAAGTCGCCCGGCGACATATAGGCCTTCTCGCCGTCGACGGCGGTATAGGCGCCCTCGCCGTCGAGCACGAAGCGGATCGCGGCGGCGACGTGACGGTGCGCTGGCGCGATCTCGCCCGGCAAGATCATCTGGATGCCGGCGAACAGCGTATTGGTGGCCTTGGATTCGCCCGGCATAGCCGGGTTTTCCAGAATCAGCACGCGGCGCTTGGCCTCTTCGGCCGTAATCAGCCCGCCGGATTCCATAACCAGCGATTTAACGTCATTGAAGTGCCAGACCACCGGCTTGGCGCGCGATTTCGGTTCCTTGGTGACGACTGAGTTCATCACCTTCCACAAGGGCGTCATGTGCCGCTTGGCGATGCGGCCGTAATATTCGTCGCGCGCGGCATCGATATTGTGTTTCGGGCCGGGTCTGCCGTTCGTGGGCTTTCTTGCGGTCGCGACCGCCATGGCGTCCTCCTAGAAGATCAGAATGCGGTGACTTTGCGCGAATATAGTCAAAGCGGCAGCAAGCGGAAATAGTCCATATTGTAACCAACGGCGGGGCTGCCATGCAGGACCCCACGGTATTCGAAACGAGGCCCTTTCCGGTCAATTGCGACGCCATTGAGGGCTATGATAACGCTGGGTTAATGGACAGGAACGCGACCAACGTCCTGGCAATTCTGGCCGGCCAGGCGGGAAGCGAAGCGCCGGTCACGGTGAAAGGCTGGGTGCGCACCCGGCGGGACTCCAAGGCGGGCATTTCGTTCCTGCACTTGTCGGATGGCTCGTCGTTCCATCCGCTGCAGGTGGTAGCACCCAACAACCTGCCTAATTACAGCGATGAGGTTCTGAAAATCACGAGCGGCTGCGCCGTGGAGGCGACGGGCACGATCGTGCCGTCTCAGGGCAAGGGGCAAGCATTCGAGATGCAGGCGA
This sequence comes from Xanthobacteraceae bacterium, assembly GCA_030039655.1. The sequence goes on from JASHVC010000652.1 coordinate 2,155, forward strand.
ACGCCATCAAGGTGATTGGCTGGGTGGAAGATCCGGACTCCTATCCGATCCAGCCCAAGCCGCACACCATGGAATACTTACGCGAGGTCGCGCACTTGCGGCCGCGCACGAACGTAATCAGCGCGGCAACGCGCGTGCGCCACACGCTGGCGCATGCGATCCACCGCTTCTTCGACGACAACGGCTTCTTCTGGGTCAATACGCCAATCATCACGTCATCCGACGCGGAAGGCGCCGGCGCGTTGTTTCGCGTCTCGACGCTTGACCTCGCCAACCTGCCGCGCACGGAAGCCGGCAAAATCGACTACGGAAAGGATTTCTTCGGCCGCGAGGCGTTTCTGACCGTGTCAGGCCAGCTCAACGTTGAAGCCTACTGTCTGGCGCTCACCAAGGTCTACACCTTCGGGCCGACGTTCCGCGCCGAGAACTCCAACACCAGCCGCCACCTGGCCGAGTTCTGGATGATCGAACCGGAGATCGCCTTCGCCGACCTCTCCGATGACGCGACGCTGGCAGAGCGGTTGCTCAAATACACGTTCGAGATGCTGTTGAAGGAGCGTGAGGAGGACTTGGCATTTTTTGACGAGCGGGTCGAGAAGGGCCTCGTGGCCAAGCTCAAGGGCATCGTCGATTCCGAATTCGTGCGCATGGATTACGGCGAGGCAATCGCGGTACTCGAACGGTCGAAGGAGAAGTTCGAGTTTCCTGTGCGCTGGGGCATCGACTTGCAGTCGAAACACGAACGCTATTTGACCGAAAAGCACGCGAAGAAGCCCGTGATCGTCATGAACTACCCGAAGGACATCAAGGCGTTCTACATGCGGGTAAACGACGACGGCAAAACCGTCGCCGCCATGGACGTGCTCGCGCCCGGCATCGGCGAGATCATCGGCGGCAGCCAACGCGAGGAGCGCCTCGACGTGCTCGACGCGCGCATGGCTGAGCGCAACATCGACAAGGAGCATTACGGCTGGTACCGCGACTTGCGCCGCTACGGCACGGTGCCGCACGCCGGCTTCGGCCTTGGCTTCGAGCGCACACTCGCGTACGTCACGGGATTGTCGAATGTGCGTGACGCGATTCCATTTCCCCGCACGCCGGGGAACGCAAGGTATTGAGACGTCGCGTAGGCCAGCACCGGCCGGTGGGGCCGCTTCACACTTCACCTCGGGGAGACCACTTTATGAGGGTCCTTGCATTGGCGGTGATAATCACGCTGAGTGCCGCTGGAGTGCGTGCCGAGGACCGGCCTTACCCGGTCACCGATTGCGGAAAGTTCACGACGCAGATGGACCTCAACAAGTGCGCCGTCGACAATCTCAAATCCGCCGATAAGGCCCTCAACGAAGCCTACCAGGCGCTCCTGGCGAAGCAGAACGATGCTGCCTCGAAGCACCGACTCACGGCTGCCCAGCGCGCCTGGATCGCTTTCCGCGATCGCGAATGCGCGTTCGAGGTCGGTCCGCAAGAGACCGGCGGGACGATCTGGCCGATGGAGAACAGCGGCTGCCTCGAAGAAATCACCGCTACGCGCATTCGCACGCTGAGGCAACTACACAGCTGCATGCCTATCGCCTGCCCTTCCCATTAGCCATCGAAGCGCCTGGGCGCCGCGTATCGCGCCGACGCTGGATTACTCCGCAACGCTCATTGACCCCAACCGTGGCCGCCTGCAACATCCGCGCTTGGGGCTCTTTCCGAGGGGAGGAAGAACAATGCAACGAATTTTGACTCTGCTAGCTGCCGCCGTGTGCGCCTTCGCGCTGGCCGGTTCGCAGACGCCAGCGCAAGCCGCGCCTGACATGTCACTCATGCGTTTTTCGGACTGCGGCACGCCCCAGGCGCCGACGGCCGTAAACCAGCGCTTCTCCGACACCTTCTCGTACGGCGACCTGAAGCTTCAGTTCGTCTACAGCTGCTATCTCATTAAGCACGGCGACGATTATCTTTTGTGGGATACCGGCCATTCCATGACCGCTCCCAATGTGGCGCCGAAGGTGAGCCTGGTCGACCAGCTGGCAAAGATCAATCTGAAGCCTGACGACATCAAATACGTCGGTATCAGCCACTATCATGCTGATCATACCGGTCAGGTCGGGTCGTTTCCGAAGGCCACACTTCTCATCGGAAAGGGCGACTGGGATGCGATCACCAGCCCGAAGCCCGGTCCAGGCGTGAACTTCGCGCCGTTTGCGAATTGGAGCACGGGCGGCGGCAAGGTCGAACCACTGCCGAACGATAAAGACGTGTTCGGCGACGGCACCGTGATCATGCTGTACACGCCGGGGCACACGCCCGGCCATCACAGCCTCCTAGTCAAGCTGCCAAAGATGGGCACAGTAATCATCAGCGGCGATGCCGCGCATTTCCGCGAGAATTACAAGAACGACGGCGTGCCCTGGTTCAACTTCGATCGCTCGCAGACGATCGCTTCACTCGAACGGCTGAAGAAGATCCAGGCAAACTTCGGCGCGACCGTGATCATTCAGCACGATGCGCGCGACGTCGACAAACTGCCTACATTCCCCGCTGCCGCGAAGTAGCCATTCGCTTCCCACGAATGGGGTGAGATAAAAGAGAGCAGATCAGTAGCGTAGCCATTCCCGGCGCTCGCTCAGCCA
>JASHVC010000653.1 GCA_030039655.1 Xanthobacteraceae bacterium
AACGGGATCCTCGAGATCACACCCGCGTCGACCAACCCGACGGTTACCGAGCGCGGCATGTGGAACATCTTCCGCACCTGCGGACGTGATGATCAGCAGGGCAAGGTCGCGGGCACCTATATCCTCGCCCACTTCAAGGGCAAGAAGATCGCCTTCGTCAACGACAAGACCACATACGGCAAGGGCCTTGCCGACGAGACTTTGAAGACCATCAAGGCCGGCGGCATGAAGGAAGTGCTCTACGAAGGCATCAACACCGGCGAGAAGGATTACTCGGCGCTCATTTCCAAGATCAAACAATCGGGCGCCGATCTCGTCTATTTCGGCGGCCTCTACACCGAGGCAGGACTGATCGTGCGGCAGATGCGGGACCAGGGCGTCAAAGCGCCGCTGATGGGCGGCGACGGCATCACGTCGGACGAGTTCGCTTCAGTCGGTGGGCCGGGCGTGGTCGGCACGCTCATGACCTACGGCCCCGACCCGCGCAACCGGCCGGAAGCCAAGGACGTGGTCGCCAAATTCCGCGCCAAGGGTTTCGAGCCGGAGGCCTATACGCTATACAGCTACGCCGGCGTGCAGATCATCAAACAGGCGGCCGAGGCCGCGAAGTCGGCCGACCCGAAGAAGGTTGCCGAGGCGATGCATTCCGGCATGCACTTTAAGACCGTGATCGGCGATCTCTCGTACGACAAAAAGGGTGACATCACCCGGCTCGATTACGTGGTGTACATCTGGAAGAAGGACGCCACCGGCAAGATCACCTATGTGGAATGTCCGTCATCAGGCTGCACGATGTGACGTCAGATTTCGTCTCGTCGGGAAGCCCGCCCTTGCGGCGGGCTTCTTTTTGTTTTCAGGCGATCAGTTCGCGTGAAATTCAGATCGCAAGCTTGTTGAGATCCGGAAAGGCCGCGAGCAGCCAACTGCCGAAATCGGAAATCCATCCGGCGAAGAAGGCAACGCCGGCGAGCACCAAGAGGCCGCCCATCGCCTTTTCGACCATTCCCAAATGGGCACGGAAGCGGGCGAGGAAGGCAGCGAACGCCTCCACCGCCAAGGCCGCGATGATGAATGGGATGCCAAGGCCAAGGGAGTAGACAGCGAGCAGACCGGCGCCGTGGGCGACGGTTCCTTCCGATCCGGCAATCGCCAGGATGGTGCCAAGGATCGGTCCGATGCAGGGAGTCCAGCCGAACGCGAAGGCAAGACCCATGAGGTAGGCTCCCCACAGGCCGACCGGCTTTACCATCGCCAAGCGGCGCTCGTGCATGAGGAACGCGATGGGCGTGATGCCGAGGAAATGCAGCCCCATGACGATAATGACGATCCCGGCCACTTTACCAAGCACGTAGGAATACGCGCGCAGCAGCGTGCCGATGGCGCTGGCGCTGGCCCCGAGCGTTACAAATACGGTTGTGAAGCCGAGCACGAACAGAAGCGCGGCTGCGATCGTCTCGCGCCGCACCTGCGGCTCGGCCTCTGCCCCGGCGAACCGTTCGACCGATGTTCCGGTGAGGTAGACGAGATACGGCGGCACCAACGGCAGCACGCACGGCGACAAAAAGCTCAGCATGCCTGCAAGAAGCGCCGCCGCGATGGTAACATTGGGCATGGGGCACTCATGCCGACGTTGGTTCACGCGCGCAAGCCTCGGGCGGCCCAGGCCGCGAGGATGTGAAAGGGTGAATTGGATGTTCAGCCTAGCCCATCAAATCCGGAGCCAATTAATTGACCCTGTAGCGAAAAACGTCTCCGCTTAAACCATTTTGCGAGGTGAATTTGCGCAACCTCATTACCGATGTCCCGGGGATCAAAGTCGGCAATGCCCAGGACGTTCGCCTCGGCTCCGGCGCAACGGCCGTTATCTTCGACCAGCCGGCAATTGGCTCGCTCGACCTGCGCGGCGGCGCCCCTGGGACGCGCGAGACATCGCTGCTGGATCCCGCACAGGCCGTCGAAGGAATCGATGCCGTTTTGCTTTCCGGGGGATCCGCTTTTGGCCTCGACGCCGCTTCGGGCGTTCAGGCTTGGCTCAGGGAACAGGGGCGCGGTTTTGCCGTAGGCCCCGCGCGCGTCCCAATAGTGCCGGCGGCGATCCTGTTTGACCTGAACAATGGCGGCGACAAGCAATGGGGACGATACCCGCCGTACCGTGAGCTCGGCTATGCGGCAGCCGCAGCGGCCAGCGCCGATTTCGCCCTCGGCAGCGCTGGCGCCGGCACCGGTGCTACGACAGTCAATTGCAAAGGTGGGCTCGGCTCAGCCTCGGCTCAGAACGCCGACGGTCACATGGTCGGCGCGCTCGCCGCCGTTAATGCCGTCGGCAGCGTGCTTGTCGATCGAGGACCATGGTTTTGGGCAGCGCCGTTCGAGCAGGACGGCGAATTCGGTGGGCGCGGCTTGCCGAATCCGTTTCCGGCAGGAGCGCTGGAACCGCGCACCAAAATCACGGCTCGGGTGAATACCACGCTGGTGGTCGTGGCCACTGACGCCATCCTCACCAAGGCCCAGGCCAAGCGGCTCGCCGTGATGGCGCAATCAGGGCTTTCGCGTGCCATCTATCCGGTGCACACGCCGCTGGACGGCGACATCGTGTTTGCCGCCTCTACGGGCCGACGGCCGCTGGCCGATTCGTTCCTCGCCCTGACCGAGTTGGGCGTGGCAGCCGCCAATGTGGTGGCACGGGCGGTCGCGCGCGGCGTCTTTGAGGCCGCGACGCTGCCTTTCCCAGGGGCAATTAAGAGCTGGAAGGATCAATTCGGCCACTGAAGCGGGCCAGGAGCCTTACCGCAGCACCGCAAATGGTTGCGGAAACCACGCTCATCAACTTTCCGATCCCAATATACCGTTCGCATTGACTCACACATGGATTGCGCCTTCATTCGGCTTGGGCTGGAGGCATTTCGTTAGGTGGAGGGTGTAATGCGGGTGCTCGTCGTCGTCACCGCGGCGCTAGCGACCTTAGGTCTTGCAGCATTTGGTATTTTTGCCGCGCAGAAGGAACCGGGCAGCGCAATACTGGCCGTCCAGCGCGTGATTTCCACGGCCACAGCTCCGGCGCCCACGGCTTCAGAACCTGCAGCGACGAGCCAGATAACTCGAGCGCCGGCTGCGGCTCCGGTAGCAACGATAGCCTCACCGCCACAGGCGCCAGTCCCGGCGCCCACACCGCCGGCGCCCGCAGCGGCCCCAGCCCAGCCGACCCACGTGGCGCAGAGTGTACCTCCCGATCAGAACGCACCCAGCGCGGCCATAGCCGGCGCAGGGCAAACCGCCGCCACCGCGAGCCTACCGACATGCGACAAGCCCGGTGCGTTGGGCATCGAGCGCGTGGTCGAGATCGACACGACCGGCGGCCCCGCCTTCGGCATGGAGCACTTCAAGCAATACGATTTCCTGCGCGAGCATGAAGTCGTGCTGAC